>JALWZW010000054.1:0-4239 GCA_026992595.1 Microcaldota archaeon
TGCTAAATTTCCCCTCCTCTCCATGCCCCCAACTGCGCGATCTTTCTAAACGCCTCTCTTACCTTACTTACGATGTTTTAACTCTTTCTATAGATGCGGTGGATGAGCTTGCTTTAACCTCTGACCTTTCCCCTTCTGCTCTTTCCTTACATTTAACCTACACCCATCATCTGCGGAGGGATTTTCTCCATCTCGCGCGCCAATGGTTTAAGGAGGAATAGGGGGCGCTTTTATGCGAAAGGTTAAAGGCAAGGAGGGCGGGGGGCGGTTAAGGTTTAGACAAGAGGTAAAAAAAGCATTTTTGAATATGGATGATGTAGAGTTAGATTCTCTTGTTAGGTATTGCTCTCCTGAATGGGGCGCGCCTGCTTTGGATGTTCTTATTAGGCGGGATGTGGGAAAGGCGGTGGCGCTTTTGGAAGAGGTGCTGGAAGATGCGCCTCCAAAGGCCGCAGCCCTTTGCGAACTTGCTGATTATTACAATGTTTCTGTTTTTCTTGAACTATTGGATTTTAAGAAAAGCGCCTTTTTGTTAGAGCGCTTGTCTGAAGAACGCGCGGCGCTCTCTTTAGGTTTTTTGGTGTGGAAGGATTGCAAGAGGGCATCCTCTCTTTTAACCTATATCATAAACCGCTCCCCTCAAAGGGCTGGAAGGGTTGTGGGTATGATGGGCAAATGGGAGAGGGTAAATATTTGCGCTTACTTAACTGTTAGTGATTTAGCCACTTTGGGCGCTCATATGGAGGAGGTTGATTTCGCCCATTTGGTGGGGCTGTTAGCATGGAAATCCCCTAATCTATGCATAGAGTTTTTATCCTCCCTTCCTCCCGCCCCGCGCACCTTGCTTTTGCACTCCATGCCGCCGCAAGATGCAAAACGCGTTTTAAGGCAGTTGAAGTGAGTTATCCCTTATTTGTTGATTAATCTTCTACCCCTTCTAAAACTCTTGATCTCGGTTTTTGCTCCAACCTTTACCCCCTAAACCCCCCAAACCGTACGCTCATCCTCAGGAAGTTTTGACAACTTTTAACCTCAGCTCTTAGCAGAAAAAGTTGCCTCAGGACGTTTTGACAACTTTTAACCTTAGTAAAGCAGTAGAAAAAGTTATATGGGCCCGCGCGGATTCGAACCGCGACTCTTCTGCGTGTAAGGCAGACGTCTTAACCATTCGACTACGGGCCCGGCTATAAATTACTTAAGAAAAGAAGAAGTTAAATATCAAAGTATTTGTGCAGTTCCCATGCGCTCACCGCTAAAAGCGATTGCTTGTGCTCTTTTAACTTTGCGTCTATGTAATCTGCGAGCAGTTCTGGAGGCATCACTCCTTTAAGGAACTTTATATCGCTTTCCAGCGCTTCTGCTGCTTCAAAAAGGTTTTTGGGCAGTTTCACCTTCTTCTTTTTATCAGGGCTTATCTTCTTTTTAATTCCATCAAACCCTGCTGCCACCACCGCCGAATAAGCCAAATAAGGATTAACTGAAGGGTCCGCGCCTCTATAAGTTATTCTCATCTTCTCCTCTTTTGCATGAGGCACATAGACCAATGCCCCGCTATCCTCTCTGCTCCACTCCGCCTTTATATTAATTGCGGCCAGCCGCTTATAGGAATTGGGTGTGGGAAGACAGAAGAGCGAGAGCGCAGGCGCATGCTCCAAAAGCCCGCCCACAAAGTAGAGCGCTTTCTGGCTCAACTTCTCCCCTTCCGCAAAAACATTCCCCTCATTTTTCCACATGCTTACGCTTATAGAAAGCCCGCTTCCCTTTTCTCCCTCGATAGGGTAGGGCATAAAGGTGGCATAAGCGTTAACCGCATTTGCGATATTTTTGGTGATGAATTTTAAGGTGCTTAAGTCATCTCCCGCATATTTAATCCTTTTTTCAGAAATCTCAAAACTCTGGTGCGCGGTAGGGGAGGGGCCGTGCTTGTGCGCGGTTACAAATACTCCGAACTGCTGTTCTAAAGTTTCCCCTATTTGATTTCGCGCAGAATAGAGCCCGTCTTTAGGTGTGGCTACAAAAGCCCCGCTTTTTTCATTGGAGTAGGGATGGGGACCCCATACCGCTTCCCGCGAGTCCATAAGCACCCCTGCTCCGCGAGGTCTTTGAAGTTTATCTGAGGTAACGGTATCAAAAATGTAGCACTCCACCTCGCTTCCCACCAGTGTTTTGCTCACCCCTGCCGCTTTTAAGTTGGTTTCCATCCGCTCAGCTACATAGCGCGGGTCTTTTAAAAACCTCTCCTTCTCTGTTCCTGCCACCACATCGCACATGAGACGGATGCTTGCAGGTTCCCACGGGATGCGCGCCATTGTCTCAGGGTCAGGCAGCAAATAAATATCCTTCTGCTCTCCTTCTCCAAACACCTTGCTCAAATCAGCCGCCCTCACCCCTTCCAAAAATTTGTCTTCTGTAAGATGGCTTGAATTGAGGGTTATTTGGTGCATTCTTCCTATCACATCGTGGAATTGAAGGTCCACCCACCTTATTTCATTAGCAGAAATATACCTTAACACCTCTTCTATCACTTTCCCACCGCTCTATTTTTATCACTATATTAATAAAAATATTCTCATGTTTGGCACTTCTGGAATTAGAGGGCTCTATGGAGAGGAGATTACAGAAGAATTGGCGTTTAAAGTGGCTAATGCCTTTGCTTCTAACCCTCTTTTTGTGGGCAGGGATTTAAGAGAGAGCAGTTTGCCGCTCGCGCTTGCTGCCATGAGCGGGGGAATTGCGGCAGGGGGGGAGATGATAGACCTGGGTGAATGTCCCACCGGTATGGTGGCGTTTGCCTCTAAAAAGGGGAGAGGAATAATGATAACCGCTTCCCATAATCCCCCCTCTTATAATGGCTTTAAACTTTTTGAAGAGGGCGGGGAAATTGGTAAAACAGTCCAAAAAGAAGTGCTTTCTGCATTAGGTAAGGTGAAAAGGGGTAAGGGAGGCGGCTATCGCAGAGATGCGCTCCTTGAGGAAGATTACCTTTCCGCTCTCTTGCGCCTTGCAGAACTTAAAAAACCTTTGAAAATTGTTTTAAGCAATTATGGGCCAGGCGCGGCGTGGACAGAGAGGGCGCTTTCAGAAGCGGGCGCGCAGGTCATCGCCGTCACCTTCCCCCGTACTTCGGAGCCAACCGCTGAGGTTCAGGAAAAATTACGCGATTATGTAAAACGCTACGGCGCTGATTTGGGTATAGCGCATGATGGGGATGGCGACAGGTGCGTTATTGTCACCGACCGCCTCATTCCTTCAGATGCTCAACTTGCCGCGCTTGCCACCAGATATAAAAAAGTTATCCTCACTAAGGAATGCTCTATGGCTGTTTTGGAGGAGGTGGAAAAAAGAGGCGCTGCTGCTAAGTTGGTAGAGGTGGGGAGCACTTATGTGGGCGAGCGGTTGAGAGAAGAGGGTTATGAGTTTGGAGGAGAGCCCTGCGGCGAATATATCTTCCCCTCTCTTTCTTTTGCTCCTGATGGCACTGCCGCGGCTTTACTCTTTGCGCAATTGGTGGCAGAAGGAGAGGATTTTAATTATCCTAATTATTTTATGAAGCGCCTTAAGTTTGCGGTTAAGGATAAGGACGCGGTTATGGAGCGGTTGAAAGAAGTGCTGGGAGTGGAAGAAGGGGAGCGGATGGAAATGCGGGAAGGGTGGTTTATGATAAGGCGCTCTGGCACTGAGCCGGTTATCCGCCTCACAGTGGAAGCGCGCCAAGAGGAAGAGCTTAAAAAGGCGGTGGAGCAGTTGAGGAACAGCGTAGAAGCAGTTATAGACCAAGTGAAATAAGCTCCCCCTGCGCTCTATCCAACTGAATCCTTATAGCATCCTGCTTTCTTTTAAAATCAGGCAATATGGCGTTGGAGAAAGCCAGAGTCATTAGCGCGTCGTAAATATTTTCCATAATGCTGAAAAGGGCGCGCGCCTCTTTGCTTTTTCCCTCTCTCACCTTTTCATACATCGCTCTCTTAAGCTCCCCAACGCTGTCTGCCAGCGCCAGCACATAAACCGCTTCCCCATATTTTTTATAATTTTTAAATGGCGGCACCTTCTTCTTAAAGAGCACATTATAAACCACTTCTGCTTCCACATATTCTTGAAAAGCGATAAAGCAGTGATGCGCAAACTCCCGCTCTTTCACCAGGCGCTCCACTATCTCTTTACATTCTTTTAAAAGCTTTTCCGCGCTTTTTCTTTCGCGGTTGTGCATCTTTTTTATGGCTTTGGACGCCAACCTCACCG
>JALWZW010000054.1:4249-14744 GCA_026992595.1 Microcaldota archaeon
CTCACCTCTTTCCTGCTCTCCGCTATCACCTTGTCCAACTTTGCCTCTTTCTCCTCCAGCGCTTTTTCAATTGCGCTTAAATCTATCATGTAAAAACATCCAGCGTGTGCTTTAAATGTTTATGCGCATAATTTGTTTTGATGTCTGTGGTGATTTCTTTAGGCGGCAGTACCATTTTTGGAGAAGAGGAACCTAACATCGCCTTTCTCACCTCCTTTTCCCAACTTATAAAGCGCTTCTCCTCTGATGGCATGCGCTTTGGCATTGTGGTGGGCGGAGGAAGGCCTGCGCGGATGTATGCCAATGCGGCGCGCAAGTTGGGGGCAGGGGAATATGAGGCGGATATGGTGGCAATACGCTCCACCCGCCAAAATGCCCACCTCCTCATCCTCTCTCTATTTGCAGCAGGCGTTGATGTGCATAACGAGGTGCTTTTTGATTTTGAGGAGGCGAAAACCGCCCCTCGCCGCGTGGTGGTGATGGGCGGAACAATCCCGGGCATAACTACAGATACCGATGCGGTGCTTTTGGCAGAGGCGATGAGGGCCAAGAAGTTGGTAAATGTAAGCAGGGTTTCTGCGCTTTATGACCGCCCACCTTCTGAAGAGGGCGCAAAAAAGCTTGATAAGATTGATTATGAGGGGTTGGAGCGCCTTGCGGTTCAAAGCGATAAAAGAAAGGCAGGTACCAACTTTCTATTTGATATTGTTGCCTGCAGGTTGGCGGCGCGTTCCAATATTGAGTTGCATTTTGTAGGTGCAGATGTGGGAGAGATTGCAAAAGCAATTGAGGGGAAGGAGCACGGCGGCACGGTAGTAATGAAAAATATTAAAAGTTTGGGCGAGAATTAAAGAAGGGTATTATGGCGGAGGATTTAGATAAACTTATATCTTTGACTTTTGATGAGGACCCGGAAGTGAGGAAAAGGGCAGCGCTCTCTTTGGCAGGCAATGATGACCCTGCCGCCATGTTCGCGCTTATTGAGTTGTCCCATGATAAGGACCCTGGGGTGCGGGAGGTCGCTACTAAGCTTTTAGATGAGTTGAAGAAAAAGGAGCCAGAATTGATGTCCTTTGCAGAAATGTTTTCTGCAGGCGCTGCGAAAAAAGAAGATAGTATGCGCGAAGTGGTGGAGCCCATCACAAAGATTTTTGAAAAGAAGTTGGGGAAAGAAAAGGCAGAGCAGGTGAAGGAGAAAATCCTTCCTACTCTGGAAAAGATGCAGAAGGATAAGAAGGTTAAGATGCAGGAATTTTTATCCACCTATTTAGGGGTTCTCTCTGATTTAGAAGAGGTGGGGGGTGGAAAAGAGGAGCCCAGTAAGCAGGAGTTGGAAGAATTAGAAGCATTAGATAAGGCAGAGGTGGAATTGAAAGAGGTAGAGGTGGAGGAAAGCGAGGAGGACGAATTGGAGCGCTTCCTAAACAGCAACCTTAATTTACCTCAAAGTTATTTTGCGCAGGCCTATGAGATTATGCTTAGGTGTGAGGGTGACGAGAAGATAATGAAGAAAGAGAAGGAGCGGCTTATAAATCAGGCAAAAAAAGAAATAGACCTTGCCTTTAGGGTGGTGCGCAACAGGTTTAGAGCGATTAAGCTCACCCGCCTCTCTGAAATAAAACACGGTATGAGAAATGTAAACACCTCTCCCCTCCGCGTTATTGCTGTGGAAAAAAGGAATTATAAGAAGGGCAGGAAAGAGGCCGCCTTTACTCGCGTGGTGGTGGATGATGGGGAGAGCGAGGGCGTGATTTATCTTTTTGACGGCAGAGGGGAAGGGTTAAAGCCGGGCATGCAGATAAAGTTGGAGCATGCTTATGCAAAAACATTTAAGTTTTCTGGTGAAACAGTATTAACACATGGTAAAAAAACCAATATTTACATATTGATCTAAATTGTGGGGTGTGTTTATGGAATTAACAAAGTATGAATTGGCACGCATTATAGGTGCGCGCGCTTACCAATTGGCTTTAGGAGCACCACCTCTCGTAAAAATCTCCCGTCCTGACATGAGTTTTTTAGAAGTGGCTGAGGAAGAGTTGAAGAAAGGCGTTATTCCGCTCGCGGTTGTGCGAGAGTGATTGTGTAATTAAGCCCTTCTGCCCTCACTAAAATCCTCTCTTCTTTATCAATCCACAGCGTTTCATTGCCATTCCTCCCTATCACCTTTACTTTATAACTTTCTCTCCCCCCTACCTTTTCCACCCCTTCCACGCGGTATTTATATACCTCTGTTTCAATAAGAAATCCTCTATAGTTGAAAACCACTTTATCCTCCCATTCCATGCCCGGCTTTAAATAAAGCATCCATTCTCTGAACATAAATATTTCTGGTGGAAGCTGCTCCTCAGCGCATCCTCCCACTGCCCCCCCATCTATAAATGTGCAACCTCTCCTCTTTATAACCTCAAACACAATTACATCGCTTTGGTTTCCTATTGTTAAATTATAGCGATATTCCCCTTCCCTGAGCGAAATGTTGGCTGTTTTTACCCCTTTTTCTCCTTCTATATATTGCGCGCTTTCCTCATTGGCTGAAGATAGGATTAAATAGGAGAGAAGGCAGAGGATGAATATTAGCGCTAAACTCCATTTCCACATATACCCGCCTATTGTACCCGAGCTATCTCTCCATATTTAGCATAGGGGCGCGTGGTGGGTGAGGTTAGGCGCTCAAACACCACTTGAGAGATGCGCATTCCTGCATGAAGTTTTATGCTGTAAGGCGCTAAATTCACAATCTCCAGCACCTGCCTATTGTTTGAGCCCGGTTGCACAAGGGCGCTGGTAATATGTATTATAAGCCCCATTCTTGCAAACCTGCTCCTTCCCTCCAATTTCCCCATGATGTAAGGAGGGAGGGTGAGCTTTTCACGCGTTTTTGCAAGGCACATCTCCCCCGGCTGAAGCACCACCTCCTCCGCTTTCCTGCTTACAAACGCCTCTTTAAAAGAGGTTTTTTTAAGGTCTATGGGCTCTTCCATTTTTTTGAAAAACTGCCACTCATCGCTTAGCGTCAAATCAACGCTCGCAGGCCCTATCTGGCTTTCTTCCAGCGGCTCTATTTTCAACTCCCCGCTTTTCAGCATTCTTTTTATTTCACTATCAGAAAGTATCATATTTTTTGTTTTATGCCTATTAAATTTTAAGTGTATGGATGTTGAGGATTTGAGAAGGAGGATGGAAGCGCATATTAGAGCAGTGAAGGAAAAGGCGCGCTCCATCCCTAAAGTTGCTGTTGAGGAAATCCTGTTTAGCGGCACGGTAGTTGCGGTAGACGGCGGGCTCTATTTTGAGCGCCTTCATGGTTTTGATATTTTAGGGGTGAGGGCTTGCGCGGTGAAGTTTTGCTATGAAGATGGCTCTTTGGTAAGCATCTCCCACCATCCCTCTAAAAAGCCGCCCATCTCTTGGGAGGTGTTTGAAGGGGTAGGGGACAGCGACCAGCATTTGCTAAAATCCCTTAAAAGATTGCAATGCGAATTGTCCTGTGTTTTAGAGATTGCAGATAGCGATTGCTTTATCCTGTTGGACGGCTCTCTTTTTCCTTTGCCTTCTGACATCCCTTCTAAATCTTCCCCTTTTTGGAAGGATTATGAACGCGTTGCCTCTTTGTTTAATAAACTGCATGAGTTAAAGACGGCAGGGGTGGTTAAGGATTCGCGCGCCTCTCACTTTGGCAATGATGCTCTTCTATGCCACTTTGCGCTTATGCCTAAGGAGCGCACTTCTGAATTTGCCTACGCGCCTTCCGTTCCCTTATGCAAAAAGCAGGGGTGGGCTTTTTATATGAAATGCTCTGATATGGACCTCCCTTTTAGGGTGGAATGTTTAGAGGAGTGCAGCAGGTGGGCATCCTTGCTCTATTTCCTTTCCTTTTCTAAAACTGTTGGCTACCCCTTTCCGCTATTAGAAGCCCACAACTGCGCGCATATCTCAGAAAAAGAGAGAATAAGTTTAGGGATGGAAAAAATAAGAAGATTAGGGCCGGGGTTTTTATTCTGACCTTACCACAACCACTGTGAGATGTGCGTATCGTGTCCCCTCTACGCTGTTTTGCCCTGTTGCTTCATTGCGCACTTGCACCTTACCGTTATCAAAGGCGACATAGCAGTCAGGAGTAACCACTCCCCTGCCGTTTACTCTTTCACACACCGCGATGTTCCCTCTTGCCACCTCTTCCCTTCTCTCTTCCATCACTCTTTCCACTACCACCTCTGCTCTTTGCTGCTCCACATCCACGCTTTCCACTCTCACTGCGTATGTTTGGCCTTCGTACACAAAGCCCCTTTCCTCTCCTTCGGTGATGTTGGCAGTGACAAGCACCTTTTCTGATGTGTAGCCGCATTCTGTTTTTACATCCACAGATGCCCATTCTGTGCCGTAGGTTGTTCCGGGTCCTGCAGCCACCACTCTAAGCGCCAGTCCAAATTCGCTGTTTACATCTGGGAACACCACAGTTTCTTGCCCTTCTTCCACATCTGCTTCTGCCCTCACATTACCGCAGTTGTCTAGCACTTGGAGAGAAACCACCGTTTTGTCTCCCTGAGCCATTACTCCATTGAACACCAGAGTTAAACCGCCGTCCAATTCAAGCACTGAATCCTCGGTTGTAAATCTTTTTGATACCACGCCGTCACACACTGTTGGGGGAACTATATTAGGTAAGCATCTTTCTTCTTGCCTCTCCTGTTGAGCATCCGCTTCCATGCTTGCATCCACTGCAGCGTCCTCGTAGCGATATTTGATGCTAGATTCTCCGCAGGCGGCGGTTAGGACCGCAAACGCAGCAAAAACCGCCTTTGCCCTCCTCTTTTGCACAGGCCTTCCTCTCTCCTTCTTAACCTCCCCGCGAGGTTGTGGTTGTTTTTCAACTTTCATGATATAATCAGTGAATGAAAAGGTTTTTAAACATTATTTTTTACTTTTAGCCACTCTTTCCTGTGCTCTTTCCCCCATGCTACAATAAGCGCATGGTACTCTTTAAACAATTCCACATCTTTTGGCAGGCCCTTTTCAAAAAAGAGCCGATACTCTTCATAATCTTTAAACACTTTATTAAACTCCATAAAAACAAACCTTTTAGTGTAAGCGTCTATCACAAATATGGGCTTATTAAGAGCGTAAAGCAATATGGAATCTGCGGTTTCTTTTCCCACCCCTTTTACCTTCAGCCATTCTTCTCTAAGTTTTTCTAACCGCTCCTCTCCCCCTTCCATTATCTCTATCCATTTTTTGGTTGCCTCTTTAAGCCGTTGCGCCTTCTGCCTATAAAAACCTGCAGGCCTTATCGCTTCTTCCAGCTCTTTTCTACCTGCTTTTAAAATCGCCTCTGGGTGGAGCAACCCTGCTTCTTTCAGATTGCTAATTGCTTTTTCCACATTGCGCCAATTGGTGTTCTGCGTTAATATTGCGCCCACCATCACTTCATAAGGTGTCTCTGCAGGCCACCAATTTTGCGGCCCGTATTTTTTATAAAGTTTATAAAATCCCTCTAAAGGGTTCATCTCTTTTTCTCCTCTCTTAAATAAACGGTGCGGGTGGGGAACGGAATCTCTATTTTATGCTTGTTGAGCGTTTTATATATCTTATCTGTTGCCTCTAACTTTTTGCTGAACGCCTCGTTGTAATGACCTACCCAAAATCGCGCCTCAAAGTTAAGCGCATATTCCCCCATCTCCTTAAATATCACATCTGGCTTTGGCTCTTTCAGCACCCCTTCTATGCTTTGAAGGGTTTTAAGAACTATTTTTTTTACCTTGTCTGGGTCAGCGCCGTAGGCCACCGAAAAGGGCACCACCACTCTTAAATCCAGAGTGGGTTGGGTGTAGTTTTTTATTTTTGCCGCGGCCATGTGGTTGTTAGGGATTATAATAATCTCGTTGTCGTATGTTTTTATTCTTGTACTCCTGAGGGTTATTTCGTGAATAACGCCGCTTTCCCCAGAATCTAACTGCACTTTATCTCCAACCCTAAACGCATGGTCCATTATAAGCGAAATGCCTGAGATGATGTTTGAGAGCGTTTCCTTGAGCGCAAAGGAGATTGCCAAACCTGCTATACCTAAACCTGCTAAAAATGGCGCCACATCAACGCCCCAAACCCCTAAAATAAGGATTATCGCAAATATCCAAACCACTATTTTAGCGGCGCGGTGGAATATAGGCACTATTTCATCATCCATGCTGCTTTCGGTCCTTTTTGCCAGTTCGCGCAGAATATCGTTAACAATTATATCAATAACTTCTAACACAAAGAATGTGATGATGAGATAGGCGGCAGAGATGATCGCTCTTAGCGAAAAATCGGTTATTGCCGATGGCTCTAAAAGGGAGATTGCGATATAAAGGCCGCCCAAAATGATGAGGCGGAATACCGGCTTTTCCATCGCCTTCAATATCTCATCATCCACGCGCGTTTTGGTTTTTGTTGCGATGCGCGTGGCCGCAAATTTCAATATATAAAGCGCTATGGTGGCAACCACAAATGAAAGGATAACCACTATTGCGGAATTGATAAGCGGGTCCCCGCTCATTAAGTATTGCACTGCTTCCTTGCCCAAATAGGGCTCTAACGCTGTTAAGTCAGGAAGTTGAAACTGCCCCATACTCTTCAAAAAAAGAAGGAAAGGTTTAAAAGATTAGCCCCGACCGGATTCGAACCGGTGTCGCAGGATCCAGAGTCCTGCATCCTGGACCGCTAGAAGACGGGGCTTTATATCTATGCTGTAGGGAAAAACAAAAAAATAGAGCGCATAATTAATTTATGGATTTGGACGCGTTAGATAGGAAGATTTTGTCTGAACTTATTAAGGATTGCAGACGCTCTTTTAAGGCGCTTGCTAAGCGTTTAGGCGTCCATCCCAACACTGTGATAAGCAGGGTTAGGCGTTTGGAGCAATTGAATATTTTAAAGGGATGCAGCGCGCGTGTGGATTTTGAGCGGTTGGGATATGGCATAAATGCGTGGGTTTCTGTAAAACTAAAAAAATCTAAGTGGAACGAGGAAGAGCAGATAAAGGAGCTTATATCTGACTCTCGTATAGAGACCGCTCATCTTATTGCAGGCAGTTATGATATTTTGCTCTTTGTGAGGGCGCGTAGCAGGGAGGAGTTGGTGGAAGTGTTGCGCAATTTGCAAAAAAGGACCGATATGGTGGTGAGAACTACCACCTTTTTTGTGCTCTCTTCTGTGAAGAAGGGGCCTTTCAACCCCTTTGCGGAAGAACCTTAAAAGGATACTGCTTATTAAATATTAATGCAAAGGTCAAAGGAAGCTTTATTAATGCAGGGTATTGTGTTAGAGGCAGGAAGGCGGCTTAAGGATGCGTTTTATTCGCAGGTAGGTTATGATGTGAAACCTGACCGTACCTTGGTAACTGCGCTTGATGTTGAGATAGAGGATTTTGTAAAGCGCGCTGTTTTAGAATGGTTCCCTGATGATGGGTTTATAGGTGAGGAGAGCGAGGGAGTGGAAGGGAAGAGCGGGAGGGTGTGGGTTTTGGACCCTTTAGATGGCACCACCAACTTCATAATGCACCTTCCTTTTTTTGCGGTCTCTTTGGCTTTAAAGGAAAAGGGCAAAACAAAATGCGCCTTTGTTTATAATCCTGTTCTTAACGAACTTTTCTGGGCAGAAAAAGGGCGCTCTTTTCTTTGGGATAAGGAGATAAGGGCAGGCGAAGGGCTGAAGTTTGCGGGTATCTGTTATACAAATATAACGCCTTGTTTGGGCTATTTGAAGAGGTTGGGAGAGCGGGGAATTAGGGTGAGGAAGTTTGGCGCTGCTTCTCTGGAATTGTGCTATGTTGGATGGGGGCGGCTGGACGCTTTTGTAGGTTTTAATTTAAAGCCCGGCGATTTTGAGGCGGCTGCCTATATCCTAAAAAGCGCTGGGGGGTTGGTGGAGGAAGAGGATGGGCTGTTGATAGCCGCCAACACTCCCAAAACTTTAGAGGAAATAAGGGCATTGCTGAGGTGAGTGGTTGAAATACAGCGCCTGCTTAGAATATATAGAAAAGATGTGGGAAGAATTAACATTTTTCCTCCCTGAGGATAAGGGTATTCATATTGGCCTTCCCAACCCTTTTGTAGCACCCAGCAAAGAGATTTTTGCTTATGATCAATTTTATTGGGATAGTTATTTCATTATAGTGGGGTTGGTGCGCAGCGGCAAGTTGGACTTGGCGCGCGGGATGGTTGAAAACCTTGCCTATCTCTTTAACCGCTTTGGCATCATCCCCTCTCGCAACAGGTACTATAATTTGGGTATCTCTCAACCCCCCTTTTTTACTTCTATGGTTGAGGAGGTCTATTCAGTGAAAAAAGATAAGGAGTGGCTTAAGAGGATGGCGGAAGTGGCTGAGGGCGAATTGGAAGGTTATTGGTGCAATGAGGAGAAAGCAGAAAAGCATCTTGTCTATAAAGGGCTTTCCCGTTACTGCGACCATCACATAACCCACCAAACTGCAGAGCACGAGTCGGGATGGGACATGACTTCGCGCTTTTATGGAAAATGTTTAGATTACTTGCCCGTGGATCTTAATTCTTGCTTGTATAAATATGAAACCGACCTTTCAAACTTTTATGAGATTTTGGGTGATGAGGAAAAATCCTCTTTTTACGCTGAAAGGGCGGAAAAGAGGAAGGTTGCGATGAATGAACTGTTTTGGAGCGAAAGTTCTAAGTTTTTCTTTGATTTTAATTATAAAGAGGAGCGGCAAAGCGATTTCCATTCTTTGGCCGGTTTTTACCCTCTTTGGGCAGGATGGGCGAGCAAGGAGCAGGCAGAGGGAGCGCGGGAGATGCTTCACATGTTTGAAACTGGGTGTGGGTTGGCTAATACTCAGAGGGTGCAGGACGGTTGGCAGTGGGATTGGCCCAACGGCTGGCCCAACCAACATTGGATTGTGGTAATGGGGCTGAAGCGCTATGGCTTTAAAAAGGATGCAAAGCGCATTGCGGAAAAATGGTTGGATTTGAACGCAAAGGTTTTTGAGGAAACAGGCAAACTGTGGGAGCGCTATGATGTGGTTAATTGCGGTTTGGCGCAAAGTGAGAGATACGAATTGCAGAGCGGCTTTGGCTGGACCAATGCAATCTTTGTAGCGCTTTATAAGGAGTTTTTTGAATAGTGCGTTTTAGAGCGGCGAGGAAAATTTAGCAAAAAGTTAAAAAAGAAAAAAAGGTTAAGTTATTCCTCTATCTCGCCTACCACATTACCTGCGTCATCAAACTCTACTACCACTTCTTTGTCAAAGAGGGGCATAGGCACTATTCCCAATATCTTGCCCGGCTTCACCACTCTCACTCTATATCTAACTTCCCCTCCCTTTTCCACTACTTCCACTCTCTGGTCTTTCACTATATACCCTCTTCTTTTCGCTTCTTCCAACACTTTATCCTCTTTTTTAACTTCCTCTAGTTCTTCTCCTCCTACTGGCTGTAAGGGTTGCGGTTTAGGTTTAGGTTTTGCCCCCACCGGCACCACTTCTACCGGCTTTGCCTCCTCTGGCTTAAAGCCCGGTTCTGTGGGCTGAACTTCTGTACCCTTTACCAAATCTACCACTGTGTTGCTTTCTAAATCAATTACTGAGAGGGGGAAGCCCACTGCCGCGATGTATGCTTTACCCCGGGCTAACTTAAGCACCTCTCCGAGAGAGATTGCGTTTACCACCCCTTGCTCATCTACACTAAAGCCCACTGCAACCACCGGCTTTCCGTTGGCCAACACCTTTACTAAAACCGTTTCTTCTCTTACTGGCGGTGAGGTGGGCACTTCTTCCTTTCTTTCTTCAGGGTGCATTATTCTTACTTTGGTTTCCATTGGCGTGCCTTCCACCTCTGCTTTTATCTCGCTTCCATCTGCCAATAATATAAGCGCCACTGCTTGATAGTGTCCTCTGAAACACCCCTCTGTGCTTATTACAATTCTTTCTGCCTTTAACCCGTCTCTTTCAAGCGCTCTTTCCACCGCGCTTACTGCGTCCACTTTCCTACACTCCATCATCTCTTCCATCATTGGCATTCCTCTTGCTCTTTCTTCTCTTTCTTCTATTCTTTCCTCATGCGCAAAAACCAGCGGCATTGCCAAAAGCGCAAACGCAACCACCACAAAGACCCATCTCATAAAACCACCTCTATTTTATTCCTTATTATCTTTTTTAAGTTTTGGTTTATCTTTGCTTAACCTCCTTAACAAAAGATTTTTAAACCTCCCTCGCTTCTATTCTACATGCGGTTTACCGCTTTTATTCTATTCATTCTTTTCCTCTCCTCCCTTTACTTTCCTGCTTCCCTCCCTTCTGATGTTTCTGAAGATATGGTTGCAGGAGTGTCTAGAGAGAAGTTTGAGGAGCAAATGAGATTGAGGAGAGAGTATTTGGAGAGGAAGCTTAGGGATTGCACCTTGTGCAAGGAGCTAAAGAATGCTCCTTACTCTTCCATCAGGTTAGGTTTTGATAGCATCACCAACACCTATAAGGGATGGGTTACTT
>JALWZW010000055.1:0-994 GCA_026992595.1 Microcaldota archaeon
GGATAGAGCCGCCTGTTGAGGAGATTTGTAAGATTGCAAGAGAGGAAGGGGCGGTAAGCATTATAGATTGCGCTCAATATGCGCCTTTTAGAAAATTTTCTGTAAAAAAGTGGGGGTGCGATTTTGCCTTTTTTTCAGCGCATAAAATGTGCGGCCCTTTTGGAGTAGGGGTGGTTTATGGCGCGCGGGAGAGGTTGGAAAAAGGGACGCCTTTTTTATACGGAAGCGGGATGGTAGTAAATATAAGCAAAGAAGCGGAATGGGCAGAAGTGCCTTCTAAATTTGAATCAGGAACGCCCGCCATTCAAGAGATTATAATATTTAAAAAATGCCTTGAATATTTGGAAAGAATAGGGTGGGAGAAGATAGAGGAAAGCTGTAGAGCGCTGGGAGAGTATACGCATAAAAGGGTTTCAGAAGTGGCAGAAGTGGTTAGCATCCCTTCCCACATAACAACATTTAATGTTGAGGGGGTGCACCCGCACGATGTGGCTGCTATTTTAGACAGCGAAAAGGTGTGCGTGCGCTCAGGCCACCACTGCGCGCTGCCTATCCATCAATATTTAGGGGTGGACAGCACGGTAAGGGCAAGCGTTTATTTTTATAACAGCAAGGAAGACATAGACAAATTGGCGGAAGGTATTGAGAAGGTTAAAAAAATTTTTAAAGCGTTTTAGAGGGATAGGATGGATTTATATACGGAAATAATATTAGCGCTCTATAAGAATCCTAAAAATTTTGGGCTGCTGGAAAACGCCACCCACAAATCACTTTACTTTAACAAAACCTGCGGGGACAGGATAGAGATGTATCTTAATGTGAAGGAAGGGAAAGTGGAGGAGGTGAAGTTTAAAGGCAATGGCTGCGCCATAAGCATCGCGTCCACCTCTCTTCTTACAGAACATATAAAAGGTAAAAGGGTGGAAGAAGTAAAGCGGATGGGGGCGCAAGAGGTTTTAGCGCTTATAAAAATTGATTTGAGCAAAAACACCTC
>JALWZW010000055.1:1004-14660 GCA_026992595.1 Microcaldota archaeon
CCCTCCCGCAGGAAATGTGCGCTGGCCGGCTGGGAGGCGCTGAAAAAAGCGCTTTCATCATGACAGAAAAAAGGGGAAGTAAAAATTACCTAGCACTCCTCGCCATCCTTTCGGTCTCATCTCTTTTACGGATGGCATAGCTGTTTTGCACATCGCCTTTTGCAGTTGCAATAATCTCGTTAGCCAAAGAGCGCGCTAATGATTTGGGCTTATTAAAGGTGCCCATCAACGCTGCCAATGCAATATTATGCAAAGCCAAATCCAAGCGGCGGGTTGCAGAGATATCTACCGCAATCTGATAGGTAACACCACCATGAGAGACGCGCGTAACATCCTCACGAGGGGCAGAATTCTCCAAAGCGCGTATAAGCACCTGCACCGGGTTTTCCTTTGTCTCCCTTTCCACAATCTCAAGCGCCTCTTCCACTGCCTTAATAGCGCGAAGCTTTTTTCCCTGCATCCTGCCGTGCGTTCTGATGACCTTTCCAGAGGTCTTCTCTCCAGTCCCTCCCCTCATCAACTTGTTTACCAACCGCTCCACCACATTTACCTGCATTTTACTCAAACGCCTCTTTGCATGCCTTCCAAAGCTGTGGGGAACGCGCACAGGTTTAAGTGAAATAACCTGCGCTAAACTTGGGTCTTTAATCTCAATATTATCCAGATCATACTTTCCAAACAGTTTAGCGCCCATAACCATCATCTCTTAGGTTTCTCCTTCTTACCTTTCCTCAACATCTGAAGGTCCGCGCCATTTACAGCAACCACTTTATACCTTACGCCCGGAATGGAACCCATCTGCCCTCTCTGAGAACCACCTAATCCCGCAATAATAACCTCATCGTGCTCATCTATAAAATTAATCGCCTTATCACGAGGAGCGTGCGCAACCACACGCTTTCCATTCTTTATCAACTGCACAACCACACATTTAATAAGGCCAGAGTGGGGCTGCTTTTGCTCCAAGGTCTTTTTCTCCAGCACAATGCCTCTTGCCTGAGGTGCCCCTTCCAGCGCATCATATTTTTCTTTTAACTTAAGTTTTTTCCTCTTCCACCTTTTAGAGAGCCACTTCTGCCTTCTCCTCTTCCTGTCTAAGTTTCTTCCCGCATGTTCTCCATTAGCACCTTTTCCCATATCTCCACCTTTTACACCATTCTTACTTAGAAGGTTTTTTATTTCTTTGCACGAATTTCTTTCCTCTTAGGCCTTAAATATGCGCTCCCGCACTTTCTGCACTTTTTCACTGTAATAGGAACGCGGGATTTGCACCTTAAGCAAATTTGAATCCGCGCGATTTCTGCATCTGCCTCTGGAAACTTTCCCATAGTAAGCACCCAATATAATATAACCATAAAGCGTAGCATTTTTAAATAGGGGGGAAACCCCGGGATGGTACACCATAAATATGGCTCCATCCCGCCTCAATATGCGGTTACCGCTCAAAACGCGCAATGTAATCATAGAAAAAAAATCTTTTATAAAGCAACGTTTTAAGAAGAGAAAAACAAAAACGCAAACAGCCATTTAAACACATAAAGCGCACCCTTAAAAAAATAACTTCTGAATTATGAGCATGGGAAGACGCTATAAGTTCAAAACAGAAAAAGAAGGGAGCGCGCCCATTATTGTGTTAGCGTTTTTAATTTTAGTAATATTAATAGGCGTAGGAGTAGGGTTTATTTTTTTCAATAAAGAGGAGGGCGAGAAGGGAGGGGCGGAAGAGAAGCCAGCCCCTAAGCCAAAAGAGGAAGTGGTGGTGGAAGAGTGCGATGAGAATTGTAAATATGAAAGCGCGCTGAAAGAAGAGAATGTGGCGCTCTGCAAGGCCATAAACAACCAAACGCTGCGGGAAAACTGCTTTAGAGAGCTGTCAGACAGCGTTTTAGAGGCCTGCCTTTTGGTGGAGGATAGAGAGGTGCGGGATTTTTGCGCCCGCAATTTTGCGGTAAAATTAAAAAACATAACGCTTTGCGACCAAGTGAGCGATAGAGAAGGGTGCAGAATTGCGGTAGACCCTTGCTTAAGCGCTGAAGATTATGAATTCTGCACCATCCTTCAAAGCGGCGACCCCACCCAATGCGGGGATGATAACTGTTTGATGGAGTTTGCACTTGCGCTAAATGACAGCGGGGCCTGCCTTCTTATGGAAAGCGAAATAAGCAAAAGGGCCTGCCAATCGCTCATAAGCGGGAGAGATTGGTGTAAAGAATTAGAGGCATCAGAAAAAGATTACTGCTATAAAAAATATGCAGAGATGAGCGATAAGCCGCAATTTTGCTATGAAATAAGGAGAGAAACGCTTCCCTATAGAGAATGCATCTCCTATTTTGCGGTAAAATACAGAGACAAAAATCTTTGTAAAGAGAGCGGTTTGGTGCTTAATGATTTATGGATATGTTATATAAACTATTCTATAGGGACCGGAGATATTAGCGGGTGTGAGGAGATTCACAGGTTGGCAACCACCCACCGCTTTAAATGTGCGTTTGGGTTTGCAAAGAGATATGGGGACCCCTCCGCATGTGAAGTTATTGAAAGGACCGCTTCTAAGATAACCTGCTATGCAGGGGTGCTTATTCATGAGCCAGAGATATTGGACCCCTCTACATGCGATGGCATAACATCCTCAACAGTATGGAGGTATAAATGTTATACTGTAAGCGCTATAAACAGCAAAGACCCCTCCTATTGCAATAAAATACCTGAAGAAGCGGAAAGAAACTCCTGTATTAACAACTACCAAAAAGCCATTGAAGAAAGCGTGGGGGGGTAGAGAGAGGGGAAAAGGCAAAGAAGCAAAAAAGCGAGGATTTATTCCTCTTCTAATCGCTCAAAGTAAGCAAGCGGGTATTTAAATTCATCGTAAGAAGAGATTTTCCCTTGCTTTAGCATAAGTTCTCTTGTGAGGATATAGAAGATGAGGGCAAGGGCACGCCTTCCTTTATTATTTGCCGGTATCACAATATCCACACCTTTTGTCTCATTATCGCTATCGCACAATGCAATAACCTTCACTCCCACTTTTTTTGCCTCTGCTATCGCCTGTTTCTCACCTTTAGGGTCGCATACAAAAATAAGTTTAGGTTCTATAAAACCTTCATAATTCACATTGGTCATGGTGCCAGGCACATATCTTCCCTTTATAAGATTCACACCGGTAAGCGCGGCAAATTTAGAAGCAGGGTTGCTGGAATAGACACGGGAGGCAACCACTGTAATCTCTGAAGGGTCATATTTAGCCATCTCTTCTGCCGCCTCCATAAGCCGCTCTGCAGTTTTTCTTATATCAATAACATAAAGCCCATCTTCTCTTCTCTTAAAAATATAAGGCCTCATATCGTTGGTCCTAATCTTAGTACCAATATGCAAGCCAGTTTCTAAAAACAACTCCTGCTTTACTGGAAAGCCAGATTTATCTTCCTCCATGCGCATTACCTCCTAAAAGTGGGGCCGCTGAGATTTGTTCCCTGCGGCTTGAAGTTCTGGAGGTGGCAGGAGCCATCCTCTCTCAGATTACGTCCACCCCAAGGACGCAGGATAACCAGGTTACCTTACGGCCCCTCAACTTCATAAATTAAAGCATAGTTTTTATAAGGTTTTATAAGGCATTTTTAGAAAAGGATTTTAAAAGTATTTTTAAATATTGCGTGCAATTATTTAAACATGGGGTCTGATTTGAGGGTTGAGGACATAATGAGCCAACCCGTAATCACCGTTCATATAGGAAAAACTGTTAAAGATGCTGCTTCCGTTATGAAAAAAAACAAAGTGGGATCAGTAATTGTAGTGGAAGGGAAAAAGGTGAAAAGAGCAAAGGGGATCATTACAGAGAGAGACATTGTGCACAAAGTGGTTGCGTTGGGTAAAGATGCTAAAAGCATAAAAGTAGAAGATATAATGTCTAAACCCCTGCTCTGCATAGAGCCAGACGCAACTTTAGAAGAAGCAGCAAGAGCAATGAGGCAGCAGGGAGTGAAGCGCTTGCCAGTGCTGAAAGGAGATGATTTAATAGGGATAATAAGCGAAGCAGACATATTGAGAATATTCCCTGCAGTTATAGATTTGATAGAAGAGCGTGCTGCTATCTTATGATGGCAGGCTGTGTACGGATGGCCACCTGAGCAAAAGCGATGAGGGAAAGGGTGCTGCGAAAGCAGTCGCCCTGCCTTTAAGGCGGTCAACAGTACACAGCACATCCTCACTCTCAATTCTGACCTCATAAAGCATAAGGAGGTGTAAAAATGGGTAAGACCTATATTGATACGGTAAAATATTTGATATATACAGATTTTGAAGTTCATGGATTGGTGGAAAAGCCAGATGTGGTTGGAGCGATATTTGGGCAGACAGAAGGGCTTTTAGGAGGAGATTTAGATTTAAGAGACCTGCAGAAAAACGGCAGGATAGGAAGGATAGAGGTAGATTTGGAAACAAGAGAGGGCAAAACAAGGGGAACGATAAGGATCCCCAGCAGTTTAGACATGGTGGAAACATGCATAATAGCAGCAGCGCTTGAGACGGTGGATAGGGTGGGGCCCTGCGAGGCGCATTTTGAGATTGTAAAGATAGAAGACACGCGAAGCATAAAGAGAAAGAAGCTTATAGATAGGGCAAAAGAACTGTTGAAAGAATTGATAAATACAGAACTTCCTGAAAGCAGAGAACTGGCAGAATTGGTGAGAGATGAGGTAAAAACAGCAGAGGTTACCACTTATGGAGAGGACAAACTGCCGGCAGGGCCGGGAATAGAGGTAAGCGACGAGGTTATTTTGGTAGAGGGGCGCGCAGATGTTATAAACCTTCTAAAAAATGATATAACAAATGTGGCAGCGATAGGAGGTGCAAAAGTAACGCCTACCGTGGTAGAACTATCTAAATCAAAAGAAACAACGGTGTTCTTGGACGGAGACCGCGGAGGGGATATTATATTGAATGAGTTGGTGGAAGGCGGGGTGGAAATAGATTATGTGGCAAGAGCGCCCCCCGGCAAAGAGGTAGAGGAACTTACTAGAAAGGAGATAATAAAATGTCTAAGGAACAGGGTGCCGCTCGAAGAGGTAAGGATGCATAGAAGAAGGCCCCTTCCTCCGCATGCGCACCACCCTCCAAAACCAGAGCATAGAAAGCATGGGAGGGAGGCCATCCAAGCGCACCCTAATCCGCCAGAACCTCCAGAAGAGAAACAAAAGGCGGCAAAAAAGAGGAAGAGAAAAAAGAGGATAGATCTGAAAAAAGAGTTGGAGGAATTGGCGAACAGTTTGAAAGCAAGGTTCTATAACAGCGAGGGAGAGATGGTGGCAGAGGTAGCGGTAAGAGATGTTATAAAAACATTAGCCAATGTGGGAGAGGTAGAAACCATTGTGTTTGACGGTATAATAACGCAAAGGTTGGCAGACCTTTCAGCAAAACAGGGAGTGAAAAGGTTGGTGGGGCTGAAATTGGGCAATGTGAATAAGAGGCCTGCAGGGCTGGAAATCATAACAAAAGACGAGTTGTGAAGAGAAGTGTGAAGAAAAGGGGCAGATGCTTTAAAGAAGCTAAACGCTAAAGAAGCTCAACGCTCCACAAGCCCAAATAAGCAAGAAAGACATATCTTAAAACCCTTCCAATCACGCAGGCGATAAAGAAAAGTTTCCAATCCATACCTAAGCCGCCTGCCAACAACCCCACCCCATCAAAAAAAGGGTTGGGGATAAATGCAAAGAAGAAAACGGCAAAAGCGCCATACTTTTGAAGGTGGCGGTGGAAGAAAGCAGAGTTGTCAGAGTTGCGCTTTAGAATGTCCCGCACCCCTTTCCCACCTAAAAACGCCACCAACTCTCCCAACCCTGAGCCAACCCCTGCCAGCACACCCACTGCCAGCGGATTGAGATAGCGGGCAAGAGAGAAGACCACAAAAAACGCAGGAGAGGGAAGGAAGATGGTTGCAGAGCCCAAAAAACCAAAAATAAAAGCATCTAAATAGGTGCCGTTATGACCGTTAAAAACCACAAAGAACGCATAGAGAGAGATTGCCAAAGAGGCAACAATTTCCACAATACCTTTCTTACTCACCCCACCACCTAATTAGCGGTGTGAGGACCAGAAAGATACCCTTCCGCGATTTTGAGAGAAGCGCTCTAAAAGATTGCCCTCTCTATCTGTAAGGAAAAGTTCCATTGCGCTTTTTCCAACCGTTAAGGTAAGAAAAACGCGCCTTCCGTGAAAGTAAGCGCTCATTGAATAAACGCTTCCATCTCTGGTGCGCGCAAATCTCACAAAAACCTCATTATTACGCCTTCTCAACAATTCGCCTATTAAAGAGCCGTCCATCTGCTGAGGAGGTAGGGCGCTTTTAAAAAGCGTGAACGCTTCGTTAAATGTTTGAAGGGCGCGCTGCACATTCCGTCTTCCTTCTACCACAGTTTCCTGAACCTTTTGAGGGACTGCGCTTAAAAGGCGCTCCTCTGGTCGCTCTCTCACTTTAAAGGGCATGATAAATATAGAGGATTTTTATTTATAAAGGTTTGGAAAGAAAGTAATTTATGCGAGGCGCGTTTATTGCTTCTGTTATATTTGCACTTTTAGGGATTATGGTAATAGCGCTCGCCTCTTATGCGGTGCTCTCCTACGCCACCTCTATATTTCAAGGGCTGGTGGACTTTGTGGCGTCAGGTGATTACGGGAAACTTCAGCAATGCGGCATAAGCCCGCCCCCAGAGATGGAAAAATTGAAGAACGATTTTCCCACCCTAATACTGCCTGCGCTTTATTTAGGAATACCCGTTACCCTTATCATCCTCTCGGTGCTGATGTTCATTTCAGGCCGCTATTTTGAAAGGGCAAAGCAGGAAGAGTTGCGGGAGAAAGAAGGGGAAGCAAAAGAAGCGGTGAGGAAGGTTGCGCGAAGTAGTGGCGTTGAGGATGGGTCATCGGCTGCCGAGGGACGAGAGGATTAGCACCCATGTAGCATTGGTTGCAAGGGCTTTCGGCGCTAAAAGCATGATATACAGCGGACAGCAGGATGAAGGGCTGGAAAGAAGCGTTAGAAGAGTGGTGGAAGAATGGGGAGGCGACTTTGAAATAAGCTATCACCCAGACCCGCTTAAAGTAATTAGAGAGTATAAAAGGAAAGGATATTTTGTTTTGCACCTAACTATGTATGGCCTCCCTCTTAAAGAACACTTAAAAGAAGTGGGGGAAAAGGTGCTAGTAGCGGTGGGAAGCGAGAAGGTGCCGGGAGCGGTTTATGAAGAGGCAGATTTAAACGCAAGCATAGGCACCCAGCCCCACAGCGAAGTTGCAGCATTGGCCATTGCTTTAGAGCTTTTATGCCCTTCGGTATTCACAAGAGAATTTAAAGGGAAGAAGAGAGTGATTCCGCAAAGAAAGGGAAAAAAGATGGAGGGGAAGAATGGATGAGCAGTTAAAAAAATACATGACAAACACAGATAAAAATGTCTTTGTGCTCAGGAATTTGCCAGAAGTGGTGAAAGGCGCGCTTTTTTCGCGCTACAGCAGAAGCTCTAAAAGTTTGCGCGATGTTCTGAAAGAGGAATTTTTAGAGGAGGAGATAAAGCAGGGGAAAGCGGAAGCGTTTTATGATAGGGTGTTGGTAGGGTATGGAGATGATTCCATAGCAGAATTAGGAGGGGCGCATGTTGCAATGGAAAAGATTTCCATATTAGCAACCAAGGAGATTGAAGATGCAAGAATAGGGATTTCGCCTTTAGAAAAATCAACCAGATATGTGTTTTTTGACAAGAAAGAGGAGGAGAGGTGGCAATATTACCGCGACCCTGAAATAATGGACAGCGAGTTGAGAGAGGTCTATTTGGAAGCATGCGATAAAGCGTTTGAAACATATACAGCGCTCATACCAAAAATAGAGAGATATGTGATGGAAAACAATCCGCGGGGGGAGGAAAGCGAGCGCGCATATAAATCCACCATTAGAGCAAAAACATGCGACATATTAAGAGGGCTTTTGCCTGCCTCCACCCTTACCAATATGGGGCTTTACGGCAACGGAAGGGCGTTAGAATATTTGCTTATAAAGATGTATGCCAACCCACTGCCTGAAGTTCGCTCCCTTGCAGCGCAAATGGAAGAGGAACTGAAAAAAGAGATACCTTCCTTCATAAAAAGGGCGAGCAATGAGAAAGGTAAAATGTTCCAAGAATATTTGCGAGGGGTGAGGGAAGAGATGGAAGGAGAAGGAGTGGTAGAGGAGAGGGGAGGAGAATATGTGGAGTTGGTGGAGCACAAAGGAGGGATTAAAGAGGTGGTAACTGCAGCCCTTTATGCTTATTCCCACGCCCCCTATTCCCAAATACTGCGCAAAGTGGAAAGAATGAGTGAGGAGGAAAGGGTGGCGGTGATTAGAAAGTATTGCGGGGAGCGTAAAAATAGAAGGCATAAACCAGGGCGGGCATTTGAGCATGTGGAGTATCTCTTTGATATATGCGCAAATTTTGGGGCTTATCGCGACCTTCAGCGCCACCGCATCCTCACCCAGCAAAAGCAGCGCCTCACCCCATATTTAGGCTTTAAACTGCCCCAAGAGATAAGAGAGGCAGGGTTTGAAAAAGAGTTTAAGGAAGCGATGGAAGTTTCAAAAAACGCTTACGAAGAGATAAAGAAGAAATACCCCTATCAAGCGCAGTATGTGGTTTGTTTAGCGTATAATATAAGGTGGTATATGAAGTTGAATTTGAGAGAAGCATACCATCTCATAGAGTTGAGAAGTGCAAGGCAGGGGCATCCTGACTATAGAAAAATTGTTCAAGAGATGTATCGCAAAATTAAAGAGGTCCATCCTGAATTGGTAGAGGGGATGAAATTTGTGGACCTTTCAGAATATAAATTAGAGAGATTAGAGGCAGAGAAAAGGATAGATAAAAAAATAGAAGAATGGAAAAAGAAGTATGGCTGAATATATTGTAGGGGCCAACGGCAAGTTAGGAAGGACCCTTTTAAAGTATGTGAAAGGGATACCGCTGGTAAGGAGGAGGTGCAACTTAAAAGGGGAGCGGATAGTGGATTTTAGAAACCTTTTCCTGGAAGATGCAACCAAGATCTACCATGTGGCCGGCTCGTTGACAAATCCGCATGCAAATATAGAGATTACAGAAGCGGTGATAGATGCGGTGCCAGAAGAGTGTAAAATAATATACGCAAGTTCTGTTTCAGTGTATGGGAAAAAACTAAAAGAACCTGCTAATGAGAGCACACCTGTTGCGCCTGACAGCGCTTATGCGCAAAGCAAATTGGAATGCGAAAAAATGCTTTTAAAAAGAGGAAACTGCGCAATCCTGCGCTTAGGGCCGCTTTATGGAGAGGAGTTTGAGGATTTTTTTAAGTTCTTAGCGCTTATAGAGAAGGGTAAAGCATTCATAGTGGGAGATGGGAGCAATAAGGTGCCGTTTACGGCGGCGGAAGATGTGTGCAAGGTTTTTAAAAAAGCGGAAAGCGGGTTATATGTGCTGGCGGGCGACCCGCTCACGCAAAAGGAGATTATAGAATATGCTGCCCATCTGTTAAATGCGCCTAAACCAAAGCACCTCCCCTATCTCGTAGCGCTTCTCTTAGCAAAAACAAAAGGGTGGAGTAAAGAGCATATAGATGTGCTTTACCATGACCGCGTCTTTGATTGCTCTAAAGCGAAAAGAGAGTTGGGCTTTAGACCTATTCCTTTAAAAAAAGGGATAGAAAAAATGGTAAAAAAATATAAAGAGCGACCCTTATAAAAGCACCTCAACATTAGGGTCGCTCAACATCCTATATACGGTCATGTGAGAGAGGTTGAGAGTTTTGGCAACCTCCCTCATAGAAAGGCGCTCTACAAAATATAAGTAAAGCGCCTCCTCCTGCAGGGCAGGATTTACCTTCCTCGGCCTTCCCCTACGAGAAGGCGAGGGAGGTTGGGGTCCTTGCGGAACCCCCATAACACCACCTCCTTTTAAACATAAACCGTAAATCACCAAACGCGGATCACTTCTCCAGCAATCCGCAGCGGGTCGGTCGGGTTGTCACACCGGTGCTAACAGCACCACCCTACGCCCGCTCTACAGCGACACCAAATAATCTTAAAGGTGTGCCTAATAAAATTAAGCTTATACATAAGGTTGCCCATTGCGTTCAACACACCAACGCAACCCACCAAAGGCACACCTTTCGCGTTCATGATTTAATAAGCAGCATTTCTTATTTATAAATGTTTGTATCAAAAAAACAAACTAAGGGGTCGTAGGCTAACTTGGTAGGCTGCAGCCTTCGGGCGGCTGTGATCTGAGTTCAAATCTCAGCGGCCCCATTTTTGAATGCTTTAAGAAGAAGTTTGTGAACGCCGCTCCCATATTGGAGCGCCTTTTTCTTTCTTTCAATCACTAAAGAGGGGACTTTTAAGAGTTTTGCCGCCTCGCGCAAAACCCCTTTTTTCAAGTCCTTTTCAGCCATCCGCTCCTCTAAAGGAATGGAGAAAACCAAATCAGCGATGCGCTTGTTGTAAAAGGGAAAGCGCGCTTCCACGCCCTCCTTGCGGCACACCTTCTTAATCCAGCCAATATCGCGCTTGGGAAGAGTGGCGAACTCCTCCTTTAAAATGCGGTCTAAATCCTTTCCTTCCTCAAAATAAGTATAATAGCGATTATATCCAACAAAAAGTTCCTCAGCGCCTGAACCGAATAAAAGAGTTTCTATGCCCGCTTCCTTCGCTTTCTGAGCGATAAGCGCAATGGGAACAAGTATCTCTAACTGGAGAAAACCTAACCCTAAAAACCTTTCCAACCGCTTATAAACGCGCACCGCCAAAGACCTGTCGATGGTGATCACGGTAAGAGGAAGATTTAGAAGAGATGCCACTTTTTGCGCATAATCAATATCCTGCGCCCCTTCCACCCCTGCAGTGAAAAGGCGCACCTCGCAATGCTCCTTTGCAATATGCGCTATGGTTGTGGAATCCAACCCTCCTGAAAAAGCAACCCCCACCCTGTCTTCTAAACATTCCTCTACCGCTTCCCTAATAAGTTGCGCTAATTGAGGTATCATGTGAATTTGTTTTATTACTTAAAAGAATAAAAAGATATGGGTTTGGGAAAGTTCTCAAAGAGGTTTAAACACTGTAAAAGATTTTTAAACACCAATATACATTAATAATAACATGAAAAGAGTTATAAGAAAAGGAGGGGGGAAGGAAAACAAGCGCAGAATTAAAGGCGAACCTATAAATGAAGGACCTGTAGGTTCAACTGCCCAAAGAGAAACACCCGCTAAAAGAGTTGTTGAAAATAAAGTTAAAAGAATGGCAGAAGAGATGGAAAGTTTGGTAAAGAGTTGGAGAGAAGGAAAACTAACACGCATGTATTATAGGCACGAGATGGAAAATATTTTACAAAACCTCGCAAATTTTACAAGAAAAGAATTGTTGGCACTTTATGTGGAACTTAGGAAAAGAGGGGTGTTGATAACAACTAGGAAAGATTTAAGAAAAGAAGAACTCCAACAAGATTTGAAGGAAGAAAGAAAAAGATTAAAGAAGGCCCAGTTAATTTTTGCGGGAGGAACACTGGCCGTTTTGCTATCAGGAGGTATGGCTATTTCTATTAATTCAGCAGCCTTAGTAGTAATATCTATGTTTTTTTCCCTTATACCTTTGAACCTTTCCGATAAGATACCTCTACACCACAAAATCATTCATAAAATGAAACAAACACAACAGTTGATTTCTTTTGCAAAAGGAAATATTTCTACTACTAAAAATCTCCAAAGAATAGACACGGGGGTTGATTTCTCTATAGAGGGAAAACATCCTGTTGAAATTGCTTATGAAAACAATAATGTAGAGGCAATGAGGTTGTTGCTTGCACTTTCCATACCAGGCATAAATTATAGGAGGTATTTGGACACCTATCTATCTAAAAGAAAGGCAGAAGAAGAGAAAATAGAAGCAGAAAACAGAAAGAGGCAAGAAAGGTTAAAGATAAACGAAAGTTTGACAGATGCCTTTAACAGCGCACTTGCAAGCAAAGAATATGATAAAGCGTTGGAGATTGCAGAGGTAATAGGCGTAGAAGTGAAAGACAGAGAAGGGAATACTTTAATGCATCATGCTGCAATGATTAGCGGCGTTTCTTCTTTCACTGAGATGGAGCGGTTTATTAAAAAGATGGAGGAATTAGGGTTTAGATTAGATGGACCAGAAAACAATTTAGGTTTGACACCTGCAGATTATTTAGACGAAGAATTCAAAAAACTCTCTAGTTTGGAACGAGTTGCAAAAGTGAGAGTTGAGGAAAGCGAAGTGGTGGAAGATAACGAAATGGTAGAAGAGGAGGAAAATGAAGGAAAGGCAGAAAGGAAAGGGGAGGTATCTACCCTTTAACAGCCAACATCTCCACCGCTGAGAGATGAGTGATACCTTCAGGCAGGTCAAAATCAAGAGGGTAAAGAGTTACAAGATATTTTTTTATAGAAGGGCTTAATTCAAGCAAACCTTCCAATTCGCGCTTGAGGGTTTTAGAATCGTTGATAGAGTAAGCAACATTGAATGCCAAACTTGGCTTTAAACCCTCTGCAACCACAAAATCAACCTCTCGCTTTTTGAGAGAGTAATAAACATTGTCTTTTCCAAAAAGCCGGATGAGATGAAGGTAAATAACATTCTCTAACAGACGGCTTCTTAAAGAAAGGTCAGTAATACCTATTCTTGCCAATAAAGGGTCAACAGAGTATGATTTTTTAGGAGAGAATTCTCTTATCCTAAAAGAAGGGTAAAACTTCTGAATAGTGAATAACAGATAACTTGATTCAAGATGTTTCACATATTCTTTCACAGTCATCTCGTGCCTTATACCTAAAAGACGGCATAAACTGCGGTAAGAAAAGGGCTTCCCCACATTAGACAATAAATAAACTGCAAGATCTTTCAGAGATTGACCATACTTTAAATTAAAACGCGGTAGAACATCCTTGTAAATGATCATGTTGAAATATTCTCTTATAAAATCTGTTCTTTCAGTTTCAACAATTCTTGGAAAACCGTCTAAATCCAAATATTTCTCAAAACTTTGAATGGAGGGGCGGAGTTCTTTGAAAGACAAAAATTCTGAATAATCTAAAGGGAAAATGTCAAAAGTGAGAGTTCTGCCTGTAAGAATGGTAGTAAACTCGGAGTTAAGCAAAGAAGAGTTACTGCCGCTCACCACCACCTTTGTCTTCTCATGAATTCGCCTCACAAACTTTTCCCAGCCAGGGATATTTTGAACCTCATCTAACAACAAGGGGCCTCCTTCACAAAGCGCATACAACCGTTCAAAATCAGAAAGGTCAAAACCCATCAACCGTTCATCCTCAAAATTTATATAAACACCGCCAAATTCCTTAGCCAAATGATACATAAGATAAGTTTTGCCAGAGCGACGCACACCTGTAAGAACAGTAACTTCTTTAAAATTCATGGACTCTTCTAATTTTTTCGCCACTTTTCTCGGTTTTATTTTGGCGGAAAGAATTAGTTCTCTTTGCTCTTCCACAACTCTTCTAAGCAGCGCGGCTGAAAGCATGATTATATTAAAGAAAGAGGTATTTATAAATTTGCTCAATCAATTGAGCATTTTTGCGGGTTTTTGCTCAGCGCATTGAGCATTTGCACAGAAACCTCTTAAGAGTATGATT
>JALWZW010000056.1 GCA_026992595.1 Microcaldota archaeon
CTTTGCGCTAATGACCTTCTGCCCTGCATGAAGGGTAGAGTTGTGAACCGGGTCAGGCCGAAAGGAGCAGCCTTAAGCACATCTATCCTTGCTTGCAGGATCACAGAGGGGAGGTTGTGAAGGGAAAGCTCCTCTCGGAGGCGCCAAAGCAAACCGGGGATCCCCCAAAAGAGGTGGAGAAATGGATAAACGCGCGCTTTTTATAGAAAGAACCAAAAAATCGCTGAAAAAGGCGTTTGGAGAGAAGGACCGCGTGTTGGTAGTGGTTACTAAAACCATAGAGGACCTTAACAAAGCGCTTAACCTTATGGGAGAGCGGCTGGAAGATTGGTATCGCATATATTTCCCTGAATTGGAGATAAAGGACAGGCAAAAACTCGCAAGATTGGTGCTTATATTAGATAAAAAGCGGCCTGATGCTAAGAAAATAGAAGAGGTGGTTGGGCGTAAAGTGGAGGAGGTGGTGGAGAAAGCGAGGGAGAGCGTGGGGGCAGAATTTAGCGAAAGGGAGATGGAGAGATGCAGGAGATATGCGGAAATGTTTTTGCGCGTTTGGGAGGAGAGGGAAGAGTTGTACCGCTATCAGCGGGAGTTAGCCAAAGAAATTGCGCCCAATGCATGCGAAGTGGTAGGGCCAGAGGTGTGCGCAAAATTAATAGCGCATGTAGGGTCGCTCAAGCGGTTGGCGCTTTTGCCAGCAAGCGCGGTGCAAATATTAGGCGCGGAAAAGGCGCTTTTTAAACATTTGAAAAATAAAAGAATACCACCGCCCAAACACGGCATACTCTTTACCCACCCGAAAATCTCATCAGTGCCTAAAAAAATAAGAGGAAAGGTGGCACGCGCGTTGGCAGGAAAGTTGGCAGTGGCCTTGCGCGCTGATGCGTTTGGAGGGAGCGCAGAGATAGGGAAAAAGTTAAGAGAGGAGTTTAATAAAAGGTTCAAAGAGATAGTGAAAAAAGGCGGGAAAAATGAAGGTAAGGCGCAGAGAGGTTAAAGAGATTTTACCTCTTATACGCGCCCTTTTTCCCAATGCACATATAAGCATAGAAGCAGGAGATAAAGCGATGGTGGTAGAAGAAGGGGGAGAAGTGGTGGCGTTTATACATATATGCGAAGGAAAAGAGAGGGTAGTTGTGAAGGGCATAGGGGTGATTCCTGCTTTAAGGAACAGAGGAATAGGAGGAATGCTAATGGAGAGAGTTATAAAAAAGGCGGAGAGAGAGGGTAAACAAGTGTTTTTAAAAGTTAAGGAAAGCAATCCTGCCATAAACTTTTATTTAAAGCATGGGTTTATGTTTTTTAAACAGCATGCAGGGTATTATACCTTAGTTTACAAACCAAAAAACTAAGGGGGAATGGGCTAATCTGGTATGCTGCCAGCTTTGGGAGCTGGTGATCTGAGTTCAAATCTCAGTTCCCCCATACAACTTTTTCTACTAAGAGCTGAGGTTAAAAGTTGTCAAAACTTCCTGAGGGGAGCGTACGGTTTTTAGTTTAACTTTTTCTACTGTTTTTCTTAGGTTAAAAGTTGTCAAAACTTCCTGAGGGGAGCGTACGGTTGTTAGTTCAACTTTTTCCCCCAAACTTTTGTCTTCTGTTATTCTTAGGCCAAAAGTTTGATCAAAAGGCCTGAGGGGAGCTTACAGTTGAGAGGTTTTCTTAGGTTAAAAGTTGACAAAACTTCCTGAGGTAAGTTTTTGTCTTCTGTTATTCTTAGGCCAAAAACTTAACTGAAAGGCCTGAGGCAACTTTTTCTGCTAAGAGCTGAGGTTAAAAGTTGACAAAACTTCCTGAGGAGAATCTAAGGTTTAGAGGTTATTTGGGCTAAAAACTTAACTGAAAGGCCTGAGGATGAGCGTACGGTTTGGGGTTTTTGGAGAACAATTAGGAGGAAAGCTTAAAACCATTAACTTCCACTATTCTTTTATGGCAGGGAGGATGCTCACTTCTGAAGAAAGAAGGTGGAAAAGAATAAGAGAAGGAGTTGGTAGATTTTTTAGGAGAGTTGCGATGGGGGCGGCGCTTGCGGTTGCAGGCCCCATGGTTTCATCTGCTCAACCCTCTCGTTCTGCCCAGCCCCCACATGCTGTTCAAACCCAAGAGAGCAGAGGGCAGAACAGAAGCGAGCAAGGGGCAGATGAAGAGTACAGCATAAGGATTTACACACCAGAAGAGAATGTAAGGCGGTTAATGGAGAGAGGGCTTATAAGAGAGGCAAGGCAAGATAGGGTGCTGTTTGCCAGGTTGTATGGGATAGGAGGAGAGGAGTTAGTAAGGCAGTTAAGCAGAGATATGTTTCTAAGAGGGGTGGCTGCTTACGGGAGGTTTAGAGGGGCTGTAGTTATGGGAGAGGAGGATTTGAAAGCAATGTTGGAGTGGATGAGTAGGAATATAGCCACAGAAAGGGCATCTTCCATCACAATCCCAACCCCAGAGCAGCCGTTTTATGTGGAAAGAGGGGCAATAAACCTTGCTCGTGTGATGTGCGGCTCAAGAGAAGCAATTAACTGCTTCTATAATTTAGACCATTACCCCGGCTATAATGAGTTGGCTCACTATCACAATGCATGCCTATCAGCAATAAGAACATTCCAATGCAGTGAGCCCCAAATGCAGGTAGAATTGTTTTATAGAATAGATAGAAGAGTATGGAGGAGAGATGCGGCAAGGCAAAATGCTGAGAAAATTGCTCAATGGCTTAAAGAAAGGATTGTTGAAAAGATGAGCGAGGGGGAGATTGGAGGAATGGAGCTACCTATCACAGGGATAGAGAATAATGATATAATAGTAGGAGGGCATTGGGTTTATGTTTTAGATGGAAGAACTCTCTTGCCTCGGTTAGAAGCAAGAGAGGGAGAGGAAGTTAAACTCCTTATGGTAGAAAGGAGCAGAGGGCAAGAGGGAGCGGTTGTGAGAGGAGTAGCTGAAAGGATGTTTTCAATAGGTTTAGAAGCAATCCAGGGAAGAACAGCAGTTATGACTGAACGGGAGTGGGAAGCTACACGAGCAAGGATAAGAAGAAAAGAAAGAATTTTCCATACTTCTGAATACTTTACATACACTCACCGTAACCCACCTTACACGAATCTAATAAAATTAAACAGTTTTCTTCCACCTTCCTCAACACACCTACTTTATATAGATCCCTTGACAAATTTAATGAACAGGTTGGCTCAGAATGGAAGAATAACTTCTATAAGAGGAAGAGTATTAAGAGTTAATTATTTACAAAACAGGATCAGACGAACGAGGGGAGGAGAAGATGTATTGTTACCATCTATCTATCCAGAAAATAAAAAAGTAATATATGAATTAATGCTAAGCAGAGAGAGGGAAACTTCTCCCCAACTAATAGAAAGAATTTCTTCATCTCTTCAAACAACCGCCATCCTAGCTAGAGGAAATGAAATACTTCTCTATGCGCGCCCCCGCCAAAGAGGAAACCTGCCACTTACATACGATCTAATACCATGGGTCACTACATTAGAAGTAAATGCAGGCCCACTCAGAGTGGTGAGCAGAAGATTGATAGAAAAGCTAGATATGGGAGATTTTGTGTTTATTGATAGAGTGTTTAGCCATCCAGAAGCTGCCAACAAATGGAAACCCCTAGAATGGGGGGAAGACCATTATTATAAACATATAATATTGGATGGAGGGGGTCCCTGGAGAAGTAATAGCGAAATAGGTAAATTAGAGATACCCGAACTGGTAGATTTAAAAATTGGGGGAATGGTATATGTAGAAGAGATTCAAAGGCCGCAAAGAACAATAGGAATGCCATCACAAATGATAATAAGAGAGATAGGGTATTCTATTTATACGGAAGAATATCTTAAAATATCAGGCATATTTATCAATAGAGTTTATCTAAAAAAATACGAAAGCAAAATGCTGACAATTATAGGAATAGAAATAGAAGACAATAAAACATTAAAGATAACAATTTTAGGAAAAGCGCGGCCTAACATAGACACAGAGAACTTAAAAGAAGTGATGGAATTCACAAAAAGGAGATATGGAGAAGTTGATTGGAAGAAAATAGAAGTTATCGGGTGGGTTCCCAGAGTCATCATATTTGAGCCGTGGTTGGGAAGAATAAGAAGCATACCTAAAGGGATAGTGTTAATTATTATACCTAAGAAGAATGGCCAGCCAATAATGGAAAGATTTGGGAATGAAGAAAGAATGTTTGGGATAATGGTGGAGATACCTTTACCATTAGATATAGGTAGTGGGTGGCAGGTGTGGCGGAAGAAAGGCAGAGTAAAGTGCGCATATATTAGAGTAACAGGGACAATAAGTGAAGAGCAGATTACACGGAAATATCTGAACATACCCGACAATAGATTTAGGTTTAGACTTCCCCCCACCATATTCTATAACGCTCAAATCAATGACCCCCAAATAATCCGCATGCTGAGAATGAGAGAAGATTATTTAAGGGAAGTGAGAAGGTTAAGAGAGAGGCAAAGGGTGGCAA
>JALWZW010000057.1 GCA_026992595.1 Microcaldota archaeon
AAGACCTCTTTGTATTCTTTGATATAAGAGATAAAAACAAATTTCTCTCCTTTTTAAAATCCCTTTCCCACTGGACCGCCAGCATCTTAAACATCCATTCCTTGGGCCTAAATTATGAAACCTGCTGGAGGTATTTAAGCGTGCTAAATATGGAATATATAATTACTTTGTTGCCACCCTATTACAAAAATCTTTCCACAGAGTTGAGAAAAAGCAAAAAACTCTATTTTTATGATAACGGCGTCCCGCTCCTTTTAAGCAATGAAAGGGCAGATAGAGGGGCTCTGTTAGAAAACACAATTTTTATAGCGCTACAACGGAAGTTTGGGGAAGAGAATTTGAGATATTGGAGAACGCAAAGCGGTGCAGAAGTGGATTTTGTGGTGTTGGAAAAAGGATTGCCTAAAATTGCTATAGAGGTTAAATCCTCTGCAAAAAGAAGCAAGGCGCTTTGGAATTTCATGGAGGTTTACGGATTAGAAAAAGGCGTGATAGTGGATGTGGAAAACGAGATTGTAGAAAAAAAAGGCAAAAAAGTATTGAGGTTGCAGCCGTGGTGGGTTTAGCAACAACCCGCAACACATAAAAACACCGCTCGCCATAAAATAAATAATGCGAATTCTTTTGCAGTTTCCAGAAGGTTTGAAAAAAGAGGCGCTTAAACTTGCGAAGAAGTATGAGGAAGAGGGGCACGAAGTGTTTGTGTCTGCTTCTCCCTGCTATGGTGCCTGCGATATAGCGCTTGATGAAGCGCGCTGGATAAAGGCAGATAAAATAGTGCATTTTGGCCACAACAAATTTGTAAAGCACTCACTGGAAATACCTGTGGAATATATCCCTTGGAGGAAAAGGGCGCGCGTAGAGAGGTTTCAGAAGGCGCTTCCGCTCCTAAAACCTCATAAAACCATAACAATAATCACCACAGTCCAATACAGCCACCAAATAGAGGAGTTTAAAGAGTTTTTTGAAAACAACGGCAAAAAAGTGGTGTTAGGGAAGGGCTATTGGGCAATAGAGAGAGGGCAGGTGTTGGGATGCGATGGACTGGCGGCAAAGGAAGGGGAAGCAGTGGTTTATATAGGAGAGGGAGAGTTTCACCCTCAAGCAGTGGAAAAGCCGGTAATTTGCATAAATCCGCACACAGGAGAAGCGCGGCTCTACAATCCTGAAAAAATGCTCAAGAAGAGGCGCGCGGCTATGATAAAGGCATACAACGCCCAAACATTTGGGATTCTCCTATCCACAAAAGTTGGTCAGTTCAACATGGCGCAGGCGCTCTGGGCAAAAAAAGAACTGGAAAAGAGGGGCAAAAGAGCGGTGCTGTTGGTGGCAAATGAGATTATGCGCGAACAGTTAGATAATTTTATGGAGTTTGAATGCTATATAAACACCGCCTGCCCGCGCATAGTGGATGATTGGGAGAGATTAGGAAAACCAATTCTAAACCCCTCCATGCTTAAAGAGGTCCTGGAATGGTGGGACAAAGCAAAAGATATTTAAACACCAAAATACACTTATTATAACATGGGGGAGAGGGTTTGTGTAAAAAGATTAGATGTAAGAAAAACAAAAAGAAGGGGAGAAGCGTTCAGGCGCTTTTCACCTCTAAATGCTTCTATAGCAGAAATTGCAGAATGTTACCACACCCTCAAAAATAGAGAAATAAGAATGGGGACGCGCAGCGGCGTGGCATGGAATATGCTAAAGAATGAAGGTAAAATAGAGGTTTATATAAATGTCATGAACCCTTCTTCTCAAAAAATCTTCACCTTAGGCACAACCAAACGCTTAGAAAAGATAAAAATAATGAGAGTAAGTGCACAAGGAGTGGTTGAAGAGTTTAAAGACGCGGTTAAAAGAGCGGGCCAATGCATGGGCCAAATCCTTTTATGCAGGATGAGTTTTATTGAATGCGAAGGCAGTAAAGAGAGGCCGGCTGTGGTGGTGGGTGTGGATAAAAAAGGCAGGCCCATAGTAGCGAAACTTACCAGCAACCCGCGCATTTATAACAATTTTTCTATGCGCACAAGAGAAGGGAAATTGAATTTGGGAGTGCTGGAAACTGTGGATTTAAAGGCATGGGGAAAGACGGTAGGGTTTATAACGCGCGAATTGGAAGGGGGGATTAAAAGATTAAGAGAGAATATAGATAAATTAATAGCATATAGCGAGCAGATAAACGCTTATAATTGCTAATTTTTAATTTCTTCCCATGCCGCGCTTGCTTCTTCCTTCACCTCCTCTTCATCGCACACCACCAAAAGGCGGTTTTCCACCACCACTTCCCCATCTATTAAAACATGAAGGATGTTTTTAGAAGAGGCGGCATAAACAAGGTTGGCATAGACATCATTAAGCGGGGTAAGGTTTAAACCCTGCTTTAATATAATTAAATCTGCGGGTGCGCCCTTTGCGATCACCCCGCCTTCCAGACCAAGCGCCTTAGCTCCATTGCGCGTTGCCATCATAAAAAGTTCTTTCGGCGAAACAATGTTAGCGTCCCAGTAATGGTGCTTTTGCAAAAGCGCTGCCAACTTCATCTCAAAAAACATGTCCAGCGCATTATTGCTCGCAGCAGAATCTGTGCCCAAGCACACATTAGCGCCCGCATCTAAAAACTCCCGCACCTGGCAAATGCCTGCGGTTGCTAATTTTAAATTGCTGGTTGGGCAGTGGGCGATGTTAAGCTTTTTTTTGCCCGCCTCTACAATCTCTCGCTTAGTAACCCAACCGCAATGAGCAAAAATGGTGCGCTCGTCCATAATGGAGGAGAACTGCTCCAAAGCAAACCGGCCATAGCGCGCCTTTACTTCATAAATCTCCTCCCGCGTCTCGCTTACATGCATTTGAAAAACCGCATTTTTCTTTTTTGCAATCTCTTTAGCGCTTATAATCAACTCTTCGCTTGCAGTATAGGGAGCATGCACCGCCACCCCTGCCCTGCACTTCTTCCCTTCATATTCCAAGGTCCTTTTCACCGCCCTGAGCGCCTCTTTTCTCTTCCCTTCATCAAAAAAATCCATCACACCCTGCGCAATAACTCCTTTTACACCCACCTCATCAGCGGCTTTAAAAAGCATCTTGGTATCATGAATACACATATCAGCAAAACCCACAATGCCGTTTTTCACCATTTCGCAAAAACCAAGCTTAGCGGCCCAATAAATATGCCTCTCCTCCTGCCTCTCTTCCGCGGGCCAGATCTTTTTTTCTAACCATTCTTTAAGCGGCAACCCCTCTCCCCACCCGCGCATAGTAGTTAAAGCAACATGGGCGTGGGTGTTAAAGAAGGCAGGGATTATGAGGCAATGGGAGGCGTCCAAATCCCCCTTCCCCTCTATCCTTCCAATCTCAACAATGCGCCCCTCTTCAATAAGCAGGTCTGCCTTTTTAATCCCTTCTTCCACCAGCACAAAGCCGTTTTTTATAAGCATTTTAAATTAAACCTCTTCCTCTCGCTTTTTCTTCTGTGAGGGCTGCCCTGCCACCTCTTCAGGGGAGCGGCGTTCCACCGCAAATTCCAACTCCCTTGCAGCGCTATAAGTTCCAAAAGTGCCGCGCAACTGCTCTTTAGCCCGCTCTACCTGCTCCCTCGCCATCCTTTCCTGCTCTCGCTCCCGCCTCTCAGCTTCTTCAAGCGCTCCCCTAACCGCTCGCGTGGCTTCCTCTGCTATCGCCTCACCAAGCGCCCTGTTGCTTCGCTCCTCTTCTGCCCTTCTGCTAGGAACCGCGGTTCTTATATTGTTTTTAAGCCGCTCAAGGGAAAGAATATGGCTCAAAACGGTGCCAAAACCGCTGCTTCCCTCCTCTCCTACGCGCACATTTTCCTCTCTATTTTCCCTAACAAAAGAGCGCACATTCTCATAAGCAACCAAATCAAAGCCGTTCCTCTCAAACACCCTCCTTTCCTGCTCCTCAGAAAGGTGGCGGTTGGAAAGGAAATCAAGCACTTTAAAAACGCGCTTTATTGCATCCTCGGCCAACGCAGGGCCGCCTTCGCCCTGCCGCACCTCCTGAGAAAGCATAAAAATAGCGGCCGCTTTTAAGGCATTCTCGCGCGCCATCGCATTCAACCGCTGTTGCGCCTCCTGGTTTAAAGGATCTGCCGCCCGCACCACCAAATCTAAATCATTCTGGTCCAAATAGAGCCCTAAATTCCTTGCCTCCAATATAATCTCTCTCCTCTCTTCAGCGCTTAACTCAGCGCGCCTTTGTGCAATTGCCATGCTATAAAATAACATTAAACGCTTTTAAGAATAGTGTTGGGAGGGTTTAAAAAATGTTTATAAAAATGAAAAATTATGGCAAGAAAACTGAGCAGAAGGAGATTTTTAGGAATGAGCGCTGTTTTATTGGGAGGAACTGCCTGTGGCGCTTCTGTTGCAGTAAATAGAAGGCCAACCGCCACCGCTCGCAAAAGAACTGTAAGGCGACAAGAGGTGCAAATAGAAGAAAGGAGGCAGGATGAAAGGGAGCGGGAAAGGCGCTTATGCAGAGAGGAAACCCCTTCACCAGAAGAGGCACACTACCCCTACTCTTCTTTTATATACTATGATGGAGATATGTATGAAAGCCCTCTTTTATCTGTGGAGAGAGCAAGAGATGGCACAAAAAAGGTGTGGCTTACTTATATAAATTACAGCGTAAGCAGGGCGGAAGAGTTGAATTTTCAACGCAGCCCAATTATACGCGTGGAGAGAGTGATGGCAGGCAGAGGAGGGTATAGTTATAGAGTATTGTACACACCCATAATTAAGATATTTGAACAACTGACAGGAAAACCGGCGGTCAATTTTGCGTCTCTTGCGGTTCGTTTAGGGCCTTACGGCACAGTGGCAACCTCGCCCGCAGGAATAATAGGGATTGCCTCAAGAGTGCATAAAAGAGAGGGCACAGCAAAATATGAAGGAAAGATGGCGATGTTGGCTATTAGTTATTTAGGAAATGAAAGAAGGCCAGAAGTGGCGCTTGGCTATAGAACGATACATGACGATGTGGCGCATCCCAAAAAGGTGGAAGAAACCTTTGGAGCGCTGCATGATTTTATGAAAAGAAACGCAAATGTTGGCATGAAAGAGGTTATACAAAACGGCACCTTCCATTTAGCGCATGTGAAAAGGCAGCGTTTCCATCTGCTTGCCAAGGATTTTGAAGAGGTGGAAATAGAAAGGGTGGAAGTGTCGCCAGACAGAAGTTCTGAGATAAAGATGCTCTCCACCCCCGGCTCTCAATGCAACCCTGCGGTTAGAGTGGATTGGTTAGAGGACATTGTTGTCCTCATTCCCTTTATAAACAACCGCTACCCTACGGAGATAAGGAACAGACACTACCGCCAAAAAGGAATAAGGGCATTTTTAGGCGTAGAAATAAGATTTAACAGTGAAAAGATACTTTCTATGGAAAAAGTAACCTATCTTATGCCTGCCTCATGAAAGCGCAACCCCCTCTCTACCATCTGCACCTTACCCTAATCTTTTCTCTCCTTTTCTCTCCCTTTATTCTCTTATACTCACCTTCCCTCTTTCTTTTTCTTTCTCTGCGCGCTGTAAGGGTCCACAACCTCCCCCGCCTTCCTCCACTCTCCAAGGGTCCACCAACTCTCCCTCTTCCCTTCTAATTTGCCGCTCCTGGCCTTCCCTTGCTCCGCTTTGCCTTGCTTCCCGTTGCCTCTCCTCCTCTTGCCTCGCTGCAGCCCAAGGGTCCACCACCTCTTCTTCTCCACCGCCAACTTCTTCTTGCCGTTCTCCGCCCCTAAAAGGATTTACCAACTCATTTTCCCCTACCTCTCCCCTCCGCAATACTTCTTCCTGCGTCCCCCTTTGCCTAAAAGGATTTACCAACTCTCCTTCTTCCCTTCCGCTCCAAGGTTCAACCAACTCGCCGCCTCTTGCCAAAGGCGTGGTGCGCAGAAGAATAAGGCGCTTCAAAGAGCGGAACAAATCGCGCTCCTGCGCATTCATACCTCTAACCTCTTGAGTGTGAATTAATGTTTGCACAGAATGGGTTAAACGCTCTATTGCGTCCCTCTGCTCCTTCCCTAACCTAAACCCTTGCGCGGTCCGCTCGCCAAGAGAAGTTACCAAAAATAGAAACATCCCTTCCGCAGGCCCAAAATTGCTAAAAAACCGCACATCTCTACGCTCAATAGCATTATTTGCCAAAGCAATTAATTGGAAAAATTGCTCCTGCCTACCGCCGCTCAGCACCATGCCGCTGGCGCGCGCCTGCTCTAAAACCCCTTCCACCAAAGGTGCGTTGCGAGTGAAGAGAAATTGCTCAGTTTCTCTCTCCTCGCTTGCCACCATTCGTCCTGCCATAAACCCATAACGCTCTTTTAATTTATAATCCTTCGCACCTAATCAGGTTTTTCAGGCATAAGGCCGCTTTTTTGCACCCACCACCATGCCAAAGCAACAGAAACAACAGTAGAAACAACAATAATGGCTAAATAGATAGGCAAGAATTCAGGGCCCAGCATCTCAAAAAAAGGAACGCCAAAAATGGTTGCAATAGTGTTAGGGACCAAAACAGCAGTACCTATAACTGTTAAATAAGAAACCAAAAGCGCCAACTTGTTATTTAAAATCTGCAATTGATTGTTGTAAATGCTTTGCATCACCTCCAAACCGCTGGCCAGCACACCGCTCATGTGCTCTGCCAACTCAATCTGATAATTGGTTTCAATAGCAAGCGCGCCTATCCTTTCCAACAACCGCTGGTTGTCTGAAAGAAGTTCAGGGTCTCCATAGCGCAGGGTGTTTATAACATCTAATGTCTCCCAAAGCCCATCCATATAAACCATAAGCGCATGCTTCATTCTATGAATTTCAGCGCTTATTTTTTCACGCGGAGTTTTGGTGCTGGAAAGAAGTTCGCTCACCCTATCGGCCGCCGCTTCTATGCGCCGGAGAGCATCAAAATTGCGGGTGTTGTTTTCATCTAAAATCCTGATTAAAATAAGGGTAAGGCGGTCCTGCTTAGCCATCTTTGGCTTGATTTTGCGCATGAAAATTTTCCCATATCTCCGCAAGCGGAAAAAGCGCGTTGCTTTGGTGCCATGAATGGTCATAATAAGGTTCTCGCGAATGAGGATAAGAAGATACTCAATCTTTACATCAAATTCCTTAGTTGCCATGATAATAGGCACTAAAACACCCATTTCAGTGTCAAAATCTTCATAGCCGCTTTCAGAGGAGCGGGAAAGGAGGCTGTGAACCAACTGTTCGCTAAAGCCCAACTCTTTTGCCACATCATAAGAATCTTGGTAAATATCATCTACAATATAATCAACCCATGCAACCAACGATTTATCCACCACCTCTCTTAAATCTTGAGGAAAGCGCACCTCTTTTTCTACCGGTTTACCATTCTTCTGTAAAGCTACCACAAAGCCCCTTTGCTCTAAGGAAAGGATGACCTTAGAAACCTTTTTCTTCAACTCCTTAACAAGCGCTTCCATCATAGCATATACAACAGCGCATTTTATATTATTAACCCATTTTATATCATTAACCTAGCGCCCTCAATCGCTCGCAACTAGCTTTTATTTTCCTTTTTCTTCTTATAAGGGCAATTAGGGTCTATGCAAGCGGTAAAGCGCTTACCTCTCATAACAACCAAAACCTGCGGTTTGCCGCATTTGCAGGTTCCTTTAGGAGAGACAGGATAAGGGGGGAGGGGGAAAGAGAGGGTGCAGGCGGGGTAGTTAGAGCAACCTACAAACTGTTTTTTCCCTTTCACCTTTATGATTCTCAACTTTCCGCCGCACTCACATTCGCCCAACACAGATTCTTTATCTAAAGTTTCCATCAAGGCGCGCGCGAGCGCCTCTCCTATCTGCTCCTCCTTCGCCTTCCACTCCTCTAAAATACCTTTCAAAATCTCCTTGCTCTCTTCAATGACTTCCTCCCTGCTCACCTTCCCCTCCACAATCCCTTCCATCTTCATCTCCATCTCACGCGTTAAGTTTTCATCCAATATTTTAGGCGCATATTGGGAAAGGATATCGCAGATTTTTAATCCAAAGTCAGTAACTTTAATAGGGTTGCCTGAAAGGTAGCCGCGCTTAAACAGCGTATCCACAATAACGGCGCGCGTTGCCTTGGTCCCCAACTGCCTTTTCTCCAACTCAGAAACAATAGATGCTTGAGAATGGCGCTTAGGCGGCTTGGTATGCTTTTTTACCCTTCTCTTACTTTCCACCTCCTCTTCCTCTGCAAAGGAAGGAAAAGCGGTTTCCTCTGGCTTAATAAAGCGGTAAAGCGCCAACCACCCTTGCTCCTTAATCCTGCTTCCCTTAGCCACAAACACCTCCCCTCCGCTCACCGCTTCCAAAGCAACCGCTTCTTTTAGCGCCGAAGGGCCGAAAGAAGCAATGAACCTGCGCGCAATTAAAGTGTAAAGGTTTTTATGAGGGGTTGGCAAGGATTTGGGGGCAAGGCCGGTGGGATGGATGGCCGGATGGGCAGGGTCGCGCTTTTTCCCCTGCACAGGCGCTTTTCTGCCGCGGGAAAGCACCCATGAAGCATCCTCAAACTCTGCCTGTTTTAAAAGCGTTTGAAGGATGGCGCGGCTGTTAATGGTTGGCGGGATTTGTTGCGAGGAGGTGCGGGGGTAGGTGATTAAAGAGGATTCATAAAGCTCCTGCGCTAAAGAGAGCGTATAGGAAGGAGAGTAACCAAAAACGCGGTAAGCTTCAGTTTGAAGAGAGGTCAGGTCAAAGTTAGGGAGGGGAGGGATGGAAAGCTCTTTTACCTGCTTAGAGATGCGGGCGCTCTTTTCCACCCTTGCCACCACCTGCTTAGCTTCCTCCTCATCAAAAAACTTGCCCTTTTTATGGGTAAAAGTGATGCCCTTTATCTTTATCTTAACCTCCCAATAGGGCTGCGGCTGGAAGGAGCGAATTTGACGCTCTAAAGAGGAGAGGATAGAAAGGGTAGGGCCTTGCACCCGGCCAATGGAAAGTATACGGAATTTGTTTGCCTTTTTGAGCGCGCTCATTAAGGCGCGGGAAAGGTTGATGCCGTAATACCAATCCACAATATGCCTTGTCTCTCCTGCATAAGCATTTAAATAATCAAAATCCATCTGCCGCTCATAAGCATCTCTTAAATCTTTTTTGGTAAGCGCAGAATATTTCATTCTCCGCCCCTCTTTTAAAGGGGTGGCGAAGCGGAAGAGATTATAGGCGATGGTGCTCCCCTCAATATCATAGTCGCATGCAGAAACAAACACATCTGCTTTTTTGGATAAAATAGAGATAAGGTCAATATAATTGCGAGTGTAGGAGGCATCTTTAGAAACCTCATAAGCAGGAAACCATGCAATATCAAAAACAGGATAATAATTACGCGCTTTCTTCTCCTTTTCAGCCAAAGAATAAACATGACCTACTGCAGAAGCAACCAGCGCCCTACCCTCCCCTGTCTTAATTTCATAGTAATAAATGTTCTTATAACGCTTTTTCGCAACCTCTTCGCCTATAGCATAAGCAATAACGCGCGCCACTTTGGGCTTTTCTGCCACAATTAATTCCATCCTTTTAACATTTCAGTACAAGCGATTAAAAAGTTATTTATCCCTATGGGCGCTATAGTCAGCAAGCGCAAGCAACTCTTCCTTTTCTTTGCTTGGAGGAAGATTTGCCAATGCCTCCTTCGCCTTTTCCGCATATTCCTCTGCTATTTTCTGGCAATATGAAATGGCGCCGCACCCTTCTATTATAGAAATTGCCTCCTTTATAAGCGCCTCCTCTTTTGTATGCATTCTTAAAATCTCTTCCAACCTTGCGGCCTTATCGCTATGCTTAAACGCATAAAGCACCATCAAGGTGCGCTTTCCTTCTGAAATATCGCCCCCTATCTCCTTTTTATACTTCTCAAAATCACCTATCAGGTTAAGGACATCATCCCTTATTTGAAAAGCCGCTCCTACATATTCCCCATAGCGCCTCAACTCCTCAGCAAACTTCCCGCCCAGCGCACCGCCTAAATAGCAAGATAAGGAGAGCAGAGCGCAGGTCTTGCCTCTTATCATCTCAAAATACTCCTCCTCGCTAATATCAAACCTCTCCTTCCTTATCCAATCAATCTCTATGCCTTGCCCTTCCACCACCCGCCTAAAGCATTGGGCATAATCGCTAAAAAAATCGCTTTTACCAACCTCTTCCCATATACAAGTATAAAGCGCATCCCCTGCATTAAGCGCATAAGCAACACCATGGCTTTTATGGAGGGCGGGCGCGCCCCTTCTGAAATCAGAATTATCCTCAATATCATCATGTATGAGCGTAAAATTATGGAAAAGTTCAATCAATGCGCCATGCCTCACTGCCTCTTCCATATCTCCACCGCTTAACTTGCAACATAAAAGGCAGAGGGAGGGCCTGATGCGCTTTCCCCCTCGCTTAATGTAAGGAAGAATATCTCCATAAATTCGCTCATCCTTTTGGCTCAAAAACCGCTCTATATACTGCTCCACCTGAGCAAGGTAGGGTTTAACAGAAGAAAACATAAAAGAGGATTTAAGCGCAAACATTATAAACGCTTTTTGAAGCCACAACGACAAATGACGCGGAAGCAGTGATTTTTGCGGTCATAAACCACCTTAACCGTCTCACTGTTCCACAACAAAAAGCATTTTCTGCAGAACCTGTTTTTAAGAGGGCGCGGCACCCTGGTCCTGTACTTTTTCACCAAGTCAAAAAGCATTTTTATATAATGCACTGCCCGCTCCCTTTCCCCTCTTTCCCAAGCGCGTTCCGCCTCTTCAAAAAGTTTAAATAAAGATTGTTTTACTGCTTTTATAATCAGAAGTTTCCTCATCAGAGTTGCTTATAATGGAAGATTTTATATATCAGTATTTTATAAAGCCGATATGGGAAAAGAGCGGATACAACCCTGTGAATACAGCGGTATATGTTGCTATCGCTCTGGTTGCGCTTTATTTTATAAATAAATATCTAAAAAGAGAGAAACTGCTTAATGAAAGCTTTATAAAAGGGGTTTTGTTTTTCGTGCTCTTTGGCTCTACCATGCGTGTGGTGACTGATGCGGTGGATAACGGAGTATTTGAAGCGATAACACCGCTGCATCAATTGCTCCTTTCCTCAGGGATTTATGATTACGGCTACATAACAGTTAGCCCCGGTATTTATATTTTAACCGCCTTCCTCCTTTTCGCTTCCTTAATAATATTAAAGCGCATTGGCAAAGGCGAAGAGTTGTGGAAAGTGGGGGCGCTGTTGTGGGTGTTCCACCTCTCACTCCTCCTCCCCTTCCTTAAATACACAAACTACGGCCTGTTGGTGTTTGTGCTTGCGTTTCTGCCTTTTATCGCAGCGCTTTACTTTATAAAGGACAGATTATACAGCGGAATGGTGGGTGCGCAGGCATTGGACGGCGCCGCCACCTTTGTGGCAATAGACATATTTTCCAAGCAAGAGGGCATAAGATATTTTGAACAGCATGTACTCTCTGCCTTTATTGGTTCCTTAGGCGGCTATTGGGTATTTTATCTGCTCAAAGTAGCGCTTGCGGTTGCCGCCTATTATGCGCTTAAAGAAGAAAAGATGGCAGAAGAAGATAAAAGGTTTATAGCATTGGTTATTATAATAATCGGCTTAGCACCTGGAATGAGAGATGTTTTGAGAATGATGATAGGTGCATAAAGCGCGCTTATGCGCCCCTCCCATTTTCTGCTCTAAATCCGCTCTAAACCTTAACGCTCAGGCAATCAGCGGCCTTTTGGATAGGAAGAGCGGAAGCGAAAGGGGGAAGTAAGGATAGCCATCAGTGCGCTTTTTAATCTCCTCAGCCAACTCCTCCCTCTTCATCTTCACCCTTCCTTCTCCCCTCACATTAACAGAAAGCGTCCCCTCCTTCGCCTCTCGTTCGCCTATAACCACCACATAAGGAACCCATTCCTTTTCCGCCTCTCTCACCTTTTTAGAAAGCGTCTCATCTCTATCATCAATATCTGCTCTTATTTTAGAAGAGGTAAGATAATCGCAAAGCGCCTTTGCCTCTTCTAAAAACTGGTTAGAAAGGGGGAGGATGCGAACCTGCGTAGGCGAGAGCCATAAAGGCCAAGAGGCCTTTTGCCCTTTGGCAATCCTCTCTGCCTCACGCTCCAAAAGCGCATATAAAACACGCTCAAGAGAGCCGCTAATAGAGGCATGGAGGATAAGCGGGCGCTTCCTCCTCCCCTCTTCATCCACATAAGAAATATCATAAGTTTCTGCATTCTCAACATCTATTTGGACTGTGGAAAGCGCACTCGCCTTATGCATGCAGTCCACAAAATTAAATTCAAATTTTGTGATGAAGTAGGCATAGCGCTCTTTGAAAATCTCAAACAGCACAGGCCTGCCCGCTTTTTTAACAAGGGAAACATACCATTCTTTATTCTCGTTGAAAAAATCCTCCTGCACCCTAAAAGCGATCTCTGTTTCAATCCCCAAATCTCTATTCCATTCTAAGCAGAGTTCATATTGGCGCTCAAACTCTTTTTTAGCCATCTCAAAATCGCTCACCAGGGTGTGCATATCTGGCATGGTGAAAGCGCGCAACCGCTTTAATCCAGCCAACTCGCCCGACTGCTCCCTGCGGAAAGAATAGCGCGTAAGTTCAAAAAGTTTTAAAGGAAGGTGCTTATAGGAGATGGTCATATCATGCGCAATAAGAAATTGGCCAAAGCAAGCAGCAAAGCGCAGGAAAAGTTTCTTTTTATCGCTTAAAACAATATATTGGCGTGCAGGAAAGCGGTTCAAATACTTTTTAAGCGCAGGGTGTTCAAAATCATACATTATAGGGGTCTCCACCTCCAATGCGCCATATTGAACGCATATATCGCTTATGCGCTGTTCCAACAACTTTTTCATAAGGCGGCCTTTTGGTAAAAAACGGAAGTTGCCAGGGTCAGAGCCCGGCTCATAGTCAATAAGCTGTTGAGCGCGCATGAGTTTTATATGAGGGGGTTCTTTTTCATAAACGCGCGACTTCTTAATCTCATAATCCACAAAAAATCTAAACTTATCATTTTTAAACTGGTACTCCTCAACAGGTACAATCGTCCCGCTGCTTTCCATCACATAAAAACTGCTTTTAACCGCGCTCTCCTTTTGCAAACTTTCAGGTACAAACTCTCGTTGCTGAGTTCCTGCCTTAAACTCGCGAGAAAGTTCTGAAAGAGGGTGGCCTTTGCAACGAATAGTATAAGATTTATACCAGCCAAAAGGCGCATGGTCCACTTTAAATTCGCTGCTCAAAAGTTTTTCTGCCTCTAAGAGCATCTCTTTTGCTAAAGAAGGGGGGGCAGGGTTTGAAGTGAGGTGAACAAGAGGGTAAAGCAGTATTTGGTCTGTATGCAGTTGGGCGGCAATCTTTCTGCTCTCTTCTGCCAACAGTTTGGCGCTTTCCTTGCTGTCCCCCTCTTCCACTGCAACAAAAACCACCAACACCTCTTCATACCGCTTCCTCTTATCTTTTATCTCTTCTGCGCCCTCAATCGCCTTCTTCTTCACTTCCACCTCTATAAAATCAGCATGAACGCTCATTATCCTCATTACACACCCTCCTTAAAAGCGAAAACACTTTATGGTTTTTATAGAGTTAAGTATAATGTATAATAAAACTCAAAAAAAGTTTTGGGTTTTTTATAAGAATGCCTTCCTTTTTCCGCTCAGTTTTAAAACCTAAGCGGTAAAGGAGGAGTTCGTCCTTTTCATCACCTTTTATAAAAATCCTTCCCGCCTTATCCACAAAACCTGCGCCGTCAAACATACCTGCCACATAATTGGCTGCATATTCATTCAAATATTTAAACCGCTCTAAAGCGTTCTTTTCAACCTCTTGAAAAAAGCGCCTAATGCGGGCATGGTAGAAATAAGCTTTATTGTCAGCGGTGAGAAGCTTGTCAGGAGTAGTTAAACCTAATTGAATGGCATAACGCGCAAATACCGAAAGCAGTTCTTCCCCTCCTTTCACCCCCGCCCCCTCCTTAGTTTTCCTCTTTTTCCACAGCCCTATGAGATATGCTAAAGAAGGCGTGAGTTTTAACTTCATAAAGCCGCCCGCCTCCTTTTCTTTTTAGGAACCGCCTTCTTCTCCCTCTCTATCGCCTGCTCCCTTATTTCACTAGCCAAAAATTCATCTACATGGTTGGTGAGCCAACTTGCCGCTTTTTGAGAGAGGGAAGCGCTCCTAAAAATGCGCGCAATATGGGCCTTTTCTATTTCATTAAACGGCTCCTCTCCCCGCATAATTCTTTCCTCTGCTAAATGGAGCAATTCTGCCAATTTTCTTATATCCCGTTCGCTTGCACCTCCTGCAGAAAGGGCAGAAAGCAAGCCGCGTGCAAGAACTGCATTCCTTTTACCAGTGCGCCTTAAAAGGTTGGAGAGTTTTTTTAAATCTGCTAAAGATAACCCGCCTTTTTTAGCGGCCTGCAGCACCCTTCTTACAAAGGCGGAGAAACTCTTTAAAAACGCCATAAACGAATATCAAAGCGAAAATTAATAAAGAAAAGCATTTTTTATCTCTGCCACACCGCGCACCCCGTCCCATATCTTTATCCAATCCTTTATCACAATGCGTCTCTTAAAAAGCGGGCCGTTGCACACAAAGGTCTCC
>JALWZW010000058.1:0-4771 GCA_026992595.1 Microcaldota archaeon
CCCACATTTCCGTTATTGGATTGGCATTTAATGCAGATGCTTTGCTTACAAAGGTTTCTGCGGTCTCTAAATAAGCAGAGGGCATCTCTCTCAACTGCTCCACATTATTAACCAAGGAGAGCGATGTTTTCTTCACCTCTCCGCTGTCTTCCACAAAATATCTTATTACAGCCCCCACTCCGTCCCCATATCTATCTACCAACTCACTACATTCTGCAGAGGCGCTTGCGCACAATCTGCTACAGGTATAATCATCTACGCAGATAACATCGCTCAGCCCCACTTCTGCTGAGCACACTTCAAGGTCGCTTATTCTTTCTGCTCTAAACCTGGACATCTCTTCTTGCAGTTTGCCAGGGTTATAAGCGCTTACATTAATATCTTCCGCGCTTCTTATTGCTATTGCCATAACATGCCTTTGCATCCTAATACCGTTTTTTTCCACAGGTGAAAAAATGTAGTGGTAAAAGTCATATTCGCCATCGCCGTCAATATCATAACCCTTTGCTTCTGCCACTCTTTCCTTTTGGGTTGCTATATTTGCTTCTTGGAGACACCCTGCTAAAATTATCATAAGAGCGAGCAGCAAATAAACGCGCATGTGAAAATTTATTATACTTAATTTTAAAACTTTACATCAATGCCTGCTTTAAAAAGCGTATTAAAAGAAGTGCTTTCTCTAGTTGCGCCTTCTGAAGAGGAGGTGGAGGAGGAGCGCCAGTTTGCAGAAAAAATCGTGAGGAAAATAAAGAGGGCGTGTAAAAGAGAGGCAGTTTTGGTAGGCTCTGTTGCTAAGGGCACCTTTTTAAAGGGAAAAAAGGATTTAGACATTTTCATCCTCTTTCCGCCCTCTTTTCCAAAAGAACGCTTTGAGGAGGAGTTGAAAAAGATCGCTAAAAAGGTCTTTCCGCGCTGTGGCTATAAGTTGAGTTATGCAGAACACCCTTATTTGAAGCTCCATTATAAAGGGCGTAGCATTGATCTGGTGCCTGCCTACAAAATCTCTTCTCCCTCCGCAAAGAAAAGCGCTGTAGATAGAAGCGTGTTCCACACCCGCTATGTTCTTCAACATTTAGATAAAAGGAAAAAGGGAGAAGTGGTGCTTTTAAAGCAGTTTTTAAAAAACCACGACCTTTATGGCGCTGAAATTAGGGTAAAAGGTTTTTCTGGCTATCTCTGCGAACTTCTTATAATACATTTCAAATCTTTTGAAAACCTGGTAAAAAGCGCCTCAAAATGGCGTCCCCCTGTATTTATTGATTTTGATGAGTGGAAGCGCCAAGAGGCGCTCTCCTTTTTCGCTGCGCCGCTCATTGTTACCGACCCTGTGGACCGCATGAGAAATGTGGCCGCTGCTGTTTCAGAAGAGAATTTGAAACGCTTTATTGCCCTCTGCAAAAAACTCCTTTCCCATCCTTCTAAACAACTTTTCCTCTCCCCTCCCCCTTCTTTTTACAGAACCTTGAAAAGAAAGAGGGGAAAAAAGTACCTTATTGCCTTTCCTAAGCCAGATGTTGCCGAGGATATTTTGTGGGGACAGCTTCACAGATTGGTGGATAAGCTTAAAGAGGATTTGAGGGGTTTTGAGGTTGAGGTCATTCCTCACACCACACGGGGCGCCGTGGTGCTCGGCGTGATAGCAAAAAAAGACACCCTTTCACCAACTATTGTTATAAAAGGCCCCCCGCTTGGTATGAAAGATGCATGCCGCCGCTTTAAAAAAGCCCACAAAAAGGTTTTTTCAAAGAACGGCTTTCTTTTTGCAGAAGAGAAGCGGTCTGTAAGGACATTAAAGGGTGCTATAAAGCGCTTCTTTAGAAATTATAAAAAGATGAAAAGCCACCTGGCGCGTTATGAGGAGTTGGTGGTTATTAAGGAATTATGATTAAACCTCTATCACCTCCCCTGGTTTAGGCGCCACCACCTCATAGCCAAAATCTTCTCTCAATTCCTGCGCAAACTCCTCTGTTTTATCCCCATGAACCAACACTATTTTTTGCGGGTTTGCATGTTTGATAAAATTAAGCAAATCGCTTCTTCCTGCATGCGCAGAGAAGTCCAAATATTCCCATGGCAGGTCCACATGCAACTCCACCCCCTCCTTTATTATAAACCCTTTGTTTTGTAAATACCAGCCGTTGGTCTCCTCCACGCAGTAGCCGGTAAAGATTATGCGCGAGCGCGCGTTTACATGGAAAAGATAGTTTAATATAGGCCCGCCGTTCATCATGCCTGCGCTGGATATTATCACAGAGGGTTCTGCCACTGCCTCCTTTTTATCAGGTATCCCTTCCACAAACTTCACTCTTTTTACTGCTTTCCAAAACTCTTTAGGGTTTTTTATGTACTGTTTATGCTTTAAGTAGAGAGAGGTTATCTCTCGCCCCATTCCATCTACATAGACAGGTATATCTATATCATAACTTCTTATTACCGCTATTAGTTCTTGCGTTCTTCCTAATGCAAAGGAGGGCAAGAGCGCGTTGCCTCCGTTTTCCAGCGTTTCATAAATATGTTCCATCAGCGTTTCCTCTAATTCCTGCCTTGGGGGATGTTCTCTATCTGAATAGGTGCTTTCAATTATAAGTACATCTACATCTTCTACATATTTGGCGCCCTTATGCAATTTTGTTTCCTCGCATTTAAAATCGCCTGTATACAACACCTCTTTTCCTTCGCTTTTTATCCTTATCATAGCGCTTCCTGCTATATGTCCTGCGTCCAGATATTCCACCTGCGCTTCCCCTACCCTGAACCCCTCGTTGTATGTTATCGGCCTCCATTTTCTTAGCGCCTTTTTAAACTCTCTCTTCCCGTAAGGCAACTCTTCTCCCATTATTTTCATAGAATCTGTCCACAACACCTCGCAAAAATCTCTTGTAGGCGGGGTTGCCACCCATCTTAGATCTTGCTCTTTGTAGAGCGCAGGTATTGCTCCGCTATGGTCCAAATGCGCGTGGGAGAGAAGCACTATGTCTGGCGCCTGAGTGAAATTTTCAGGATATTTGGGCTTCCCTTCTTTGTCAAATATCTTAACTCCATAGTCAAGCATTATCTTCTTGTCCAGGTGCATTAAAAAGGCGCTTCTTCCCACTTCCTGAGATGCTCCCAAACATTCTATCTTCATGCTAGCACCAACCACAAATGCTATATTTTTTATCAAAATTATTTTAATAATGGCTTCAAACGACGACCTTACTGTACCTTTGGTTATCCTTGCCTTTCTCTATGTCCTCTCTATCTTTTACTTCCATTTTGTGGAAGGTTGGTCTTATTTGGACGCCGCCTATTTCACTACTGCAACCATCACTACAGTGGGCTATGGAGATCTTACTCCTTCCACTGATTATGGGAAGATTGGGGCCATTGTGCTTTCATTTTTCGGAGTTAGTTTAGCGCTTTATATAATCACTCACTTAGGGCATTGGAGGGAGCGCGCCCTTGACCAAAAGATAAGAAAGAAATTAGACCTAATAAAATATTTGACCCATGGAGATGTGAAGAAAGAGAAAAAGGTGAAGAAAAAATTGGAGGAGGAAGATGTTCGCAACGCTTAAATTTTCCCACCTCCCTTTTGACCGCACCCGCCTTAAAGAGGTTTCTTTTTGCTTAGTGGGCTTGGGGGGCACAGGCGGCTTTGCTTTTGAATGCTTGGTTAGAAGCGGCGCTTATTCTATCACTGTGGTGGATAGAGATAGGTTTGAACTTTCTAATTTTAATAGGCAGATGCTTGCGCTGGATGACACCTTAGATATGAAGAAAACAGAAAGCGCCTTTTTACGGGCTTCTAAAATAAGCGATGTTTCTGTTGCGGTGGAAGAGGATGTGTGCGATGTGGAAGCAGATGTCTTTGTGGACTGCACCGATAGCATTAAAAGCCATGTAGAGGTTTCTGAAAGGGCGCGGGAGTGCGGCGCCCCCCATGTTTTCTGCGCTGCTGAAGAATGGAGAGGGCTGGCCACTGTTTTCAGAGAACGCTCTTTTTGTGATGTGTTTGGCGAAAGGGAGGAATATGGATGTAGGAAAGTGACCTGCAGCGCTTGCGCGGTTGCAGGAGCGCTTGCAGCTCATTTAGCGCTTTCTTGCGCTTTAGGGAAAAAGGTTGTGGAAGCGCCTGACTTTATCTCTTTTAATCTCTCTAACCTGTTTTTTAAGGTGGTGAGGATTGAATGAGCTTTCGCCTTATTGCGCCCTGCCCCTCATCCAACAGTTACGAGGTGTTTTTTGAAAACCTGGATTTTGAGAAGTTAAAAAGACATGCGCGCGCATCCACCCATGTAATGCTTTTAATGGTTGTTTTAGGTAAGATTACCACTGTATACAAAAGCGGAAGGGTGTTGGTAAAGGATGCAAGCAGGGAGGAGGCAGAGGAGGTGGCGCGTGTTATAGAGAGGTGGTTAAATGAAGATTGATTTCCATGTGCATACCGTTTATTCTCCTGACGCGATTATTAGTTTAGATAAACTCTATTTAATGTGCAAAAAAACAGGCATAGTGCCTGCTATTACTGACCATAATACGCTCAAGGCGCATGAAAAGGCAAAGGAAATGGGTATTTCTTTTATTCCGGGCGAGGAAATTAGCACTGATAGGGGAGACCTCATAGCGCTTTTTATAGAGGAAGTAATCCCGCGCGGCACTCATTTCGGAGAAGCGCTTGATAGGATTAAGGAGCAGGGAGGGGTTGCTTATCTCCCTCATATTTTTGACAGCACCCGCAAGGGTGTTGTGCCTTCCAAAGAGGAACTTTCTAAAGTGGATGTTATTGAAG
>JALWZW010000058.1:4781-14078 GCA_026992595.1 Microcaldota archaeon
TGCATGAGAGATGTTTATAATCAAAGGGCGCTTGAATATGCGCGCGCATACGGAAAACTTCAAGGATGCGGAAGCGATAGCCACTTACCTTTTGAATTTGGAAAAACTTATGCTGTGCTGGAATGCGATGAATTAGAGGCAAGCGCTCTTTTGCGCGCTTTAAAAACCGCCAAATTAATCACCCACAAGGCGCCTTTTTTTGTTCATGGGATAACTTCTATAGTGAAATTTGCGAAGGGTATGGGGTTTAGGTTTGATGGAGTTTAAGTTTAATGATAGGCGTTTTTACTCAGAATTATTAAAAGAGCTCTCATAACTCTTTTTTTACTTTTCTTACCAAAAATATATACATGCGCGTGAAAAATAAAAGATTGAGAAGAGTAAAGGAGATGGTGAAGAAAGGGGCAAGGGCGTTTGCTGTTGCCTCTGTGCTGCTTTCAGGTGCATGCGGTGGTTCTTCTCCTGATGTTAGAGATAGTTCTGCTGGTGGTAGAGATGGGGCAGCAGATGTTGTTGAAGAGCGGGAAGACTCTGTGTTATCAGCGCCACTTCTAACCGAAGGATGTATTACAATTAGAAGGCATGAATGGTGTTTGGAAAAGGACCAAGAAGCTCAAATTGAGAGGAGAGAGTCAGAGGATATGATAGAATGGAGGTGCACTCATGAAGAGCTTGGCATTCTTGTTTGGTTATCTGAGCTTAATAAATGGGAAACTGTATGGCGCTTTCAAGTTAACACTGGCCAGCCCGATTGGGAGATTAAACTGCTGTCTGCTAGGAGAGATATAGCAGAGATAGGTGTTAGGTTTACCATTATGCCTTATCCCCCCCGATTGTTAAGGGCTCGCATGCAGGTATGCGACAAATTGTTCCCTCCTCCTGACTATCGTAGGTCGCGTGATGGGAGAATTATTTTTTTGAGATTTGCGCGCATCTCTTACGAAAAATCTAGTGGAGAATTCAAGTCGGCGCTCTTTGTTAACGAATTGGAGGAAATGTCTAGGTAAGCGCTTTCTCGCAGGGCACAGAAACTCCCTTAACTTCCCTTTTTATTTATTTCCCTTCTATTTATTGATAAAGTTTTAATTATCTAAAAGCTTATCAGAGGGTATTTTAATGGTACGCAAGGAAGTTGTGGTAGAGGAAGTTCAGAAGTTGATGGATAAGATAGAGAATGTGCGTAATGTGGCTATTATTGCGCATGTGGACCATGGAAAAACAACGCTCACCGATTCTTTGGTGGCGCGCGCAGGCCTTATAAGCAAGGAACTTGCAGGAGAACAACGCGTTTTGGATTATGAGGAACAGGAGGCGCAGAGAGGGATAACCATAAAATCTGCAAACATCTCTTTGGGGTTCAAGTATGAAGGAGAAGATTATTTAATAAACCTTATAGATACGCCGGGCCATGTTGATTTTGGTTTTCATGTGGTTAGGGCGATGAGGGCGGTGGATGGTGTATGCTTGCTGGTTGATGCAGTGGAGGGTGTGATGCCTCAAACAGAAACAAACTTAAGGCAGGCGCTCAAGGAGAGGGCAAAACCCATCCTTTTCATCAATAAAGTGGACCGCCTTATAAATGAATTAAAATTGGACTTTAACGCCATGCAGCAGCGCTTTATTAAAATAATCACACAGGTAAACAAGATTATTGAAGAGAGCGCTCCTGAAGATAAAAAGAGCGAATGGCTTATAAAGGTGGATAAAGGGAATGTGGCCTTTGGAACCGCCTTTCACAAATGGGCGCTCTCCATCTCTTCCATGAAGCGCACAGGCATGACCTTTAAAACCATTTATGAAAAATGTCAGGCAGGGGATCATAAGGAATTGGTGGAAAAAGCGCCTTTGGATGAAGTAATTCTTGAAATGGTTATAAAGCACCTTCCCAATCCCCGCGAGGCGCAGAAATACAGGATTCCTGTGTTGTGGAAAAATGGTGATTTGGAAAGCGAGGAAGGAAAGGCAATGCTTGCTTGTGACCCAAACGGGCCCACTGTAGGTGTTGTTTTTGGTGTGGTTCATGATGAGCACGCGGGCGAAGTGGCGGTAACGCGCCTCTTTTCAGGCAAGTTGGAGAAAGGAAAAGAGCTTTATGTTGCCTCTCTAAAAAAGAACGCGAGAATTCAGCAATTGGGCATTTTCATGGGTCCTGACAGGGTGCCTGCAGAGCGTGTTACCGCAGGCAACATTGCTGCCATTGTGGGGTTGAAGGATGTTTATGTGGGCGAAACTGTTTCTGACAAGCCCATTGAGCCTTTTGAGCAGATAAAGCATTATTCAGAGCCGGTAATAACAAAATCCATTGAGGTTAAAAACCAAAAGGACCTCCCAAAACTTATTGAGGCATTGAGAAGTTTGGCCAAAGAGGACCCCACCATAAAAGTCACCCTTAATCAGGAGACGGGAGAGCATTTGGTGAGCGGAAACGGGGAATTGCATTTAGAGATTATTGAATATAAAATAAAGAATGAAAAAGGCATTCCTATAACCACCTCTCCCCCTATTGTCCTTTACCATGAAACGGTCACCAAGAAAAGCCCAGAGGTGGAGGGCAAATCCCCCAACAAGCACAACCGCCTTAAATTCACGGTAGAACCTCTCCCTGAAGCGATACATAAAGCCATTTTGGAGGGTGAGATCCCTGAAGGAAGGCCTAAAGGAAAAGAGTTGGTGGAAAAATTGGTTTCTTTAGGTATGCCTAGAGAAGAGGCAAAAAAGGTTTATGACATCTATCATGGAAACATGCTTGTAAATGCAACCAAAGGTATTCAATATCTAAATGAGGTAGAGGAACTGCTTATTCAGGGTTTTGAGGAGGCGATGAGTCAAGGGCCTTTGGCAAAAGAAAAAGTAACCGGTGTTTTAGTGAAGTTGGTGGATGCGCTTTTGCATGAGGACAGCATTCACAGAGGTCCTGCACAAATGCTCCCTACTGTAAAAAGGCCTATCTATGCATGTATGCTTTTGGCAGGGGCAACATTGCTTGAGCCAAAGCAAAAGGTGCTTATAAATACCCCTCAAGATTATGCAGGTGCGGTTATCAACCTTATTAATGGAAGAAGAGGAACATTGTTAGGTATGGAGCAGGAGGGAGAGATGGCTACCATAACCGCTCTTCTCCCTGTTGCAGAGATGTTTGGATTTTCTAACGCTTTAAGAGGGGCAACTCAGGGAAGGGCTATATGGTACCAAGAATACGCTGGCTATCACCCAATGCCGCAAGAATTGGTTATGAAAACTGTGAAGGAAATAAGGCAGAGAAAGGGCGAAAGCCCAGAGCCACCCACTCCAGAATACTTTATGGAGCAGTGAAAAAGAGCCCTTGCAACCTTTCCTCATATTCTATATCCAAAAACCCACAACTTTCTAACCTTTTTTTAACTTCTTTCCATATCTCCCTCCCCTTCCTCTTCCCTACAGACCCTACATAATGATATATTCTTGCCCCGCTTTTTGCGCATTTTTTTATCATTCTATAAAAATTCCTGCTGTATAGCAAAGGGGCATGGCTTATGCGCGGGGGGTCATGCACTATCCAGTCAAATTTTTGCTTTAGTGTGGGCAAAACCTCATAAGCATCTCCCACCACCAACTTACTTTCAAAAAGCCACTTACTGTAAGGATTGTGCTTTGCCAATGCCACCACTGCTTGAGATTTTTCTATTGCTGTGGTCTCGCACCCCCTCTTTATCAACTCGCCGGTTATATACCCCAATCCTGCACATATATCTAATGCTTTCCCCCCTTTTGCCCCCAACCTCTCCGCAACCTCTTTAGCATAGCAAAGGGGGCCAGAGAATGCATTTATAAGATGCATTCTCAAACCGTCTATCTCTAATATAGGCACCCCTTTCCACATCCTTAATTTATAATAATGCTCCTCAAAAAGCGCCAACTTCCTTAACTCTCCCTTCTCCTCCACATATATAAATCTCTCATCTGCCCAATACTGCTTTCCCTGCCACTTATAGCATTTTACAAGGTCGCGCTCCCCTTTCCTTCGCATAATACATCCACTGTCTTTTCCACCCTTTTTTCAATAATTCCCTCTTTATCATATATAAAAAGCGTTACTTTGCATTTATAAGTTTGCGGATGAGTGTATTTGTTTGCATACACCCTTACCGCCTTTTCAATATACTCTCCCCTCTCCAATATCCCCACTCTAACGCGCCCTTTGTGAAGTTCTCCGTTGGGATATAATGAGAGTTGCTCTGGAACGCTTACATCTGCTTCTGCCCATTTAACCTCCTTTCCCCTATTTTCAACCCTTATTATTATTTCCACATAGTTTGGGGTATAGCAGAATAGTACTGCGGGCCTGGTTTTCAGCTGGAGATTTATCATCACATATTCAATTAAGCATAAAAATATAAATACATAAAAGAAAGATGATGATTCCTGAAGCAAAATTTATTAGAAACGAGATAAAAATTCGCGATATGTATCTGCCTGATGAGGTGATGCTCACTAAACGCTCCCTTTTAAGGTGGTTGGCGCTTTCTTTAGGGCTTATAAACGAGAATGAGAGCAGAACCGGTTTTTTAGATGTTTTTGAGGCATTTATCTCTTTATTTTCCAAAGAACGCGAGGTTTCTTCCCGCACCTTTCTTTTAGAGATAAAGAAAATAAATCCTTCTATTCATGAAAAAACCGCTTACTATCATATAAAAAGGTTGCAGGATTTAGGGCTTTTAAACAGAAAAAAAGGAATGTTTGTGGTGGGAGAAGGGATGCGCGATTTTAATGAGGAGATTAAAGAGCTTTATAAAAGGCGCTTTGAAAAGGCGTTTGTTGCTATTGAAGTTGCTCTTAAAAAGTTGGAGGGATTGTGATGCGGCTTCCTGGTTTTTATAAACTAAGCGTAGAGGAAAGAAGGAAGATTCTTAAAGAAAAAGGCCTCTTAAACGAAGAGGATTTTAAGACGCTCTCTTCCCCATTGACTTTGGAAAAGGCAGACAGTTTGGTGGAAAATGTTATCGGCATCCTCTCCCTTCCTTTAGGTGTAGCCACCAACTTTAAGATTAATGGAAAAGAGTATTTGGTGCCCATGGCTATAGAAGAGCCCTCGGTTATTGCGGCTGCGTCGCGTGCTGCTAAAGAGTGCCTTCCTGAAGGTTTTAGCGCTGAGGCAGATAAGCCCATTATGATAGGCCAGATATTTTTAGAAGGCCCCTCTTTTGATTGCAATAAGTTGAGAGAGATAGGGGATGAGGCGCTTTCCCACCTAAAAAAATATGGTTGCGGGGTGGTGGATGTAAAGGAAAGGTATTTGGGGGGAGAGCGAAGGGTGTTTTATTTTTATGTGAATGTGGGTAATGCGCAGGGCGCCAACATTGTTAACAGCATGTTGGAGGAAGTGGGCGCCTTTCTCTCTTCCCAAAGCAGAGTGATAATGCAGATTGTGAGCAATCTTGCGATTATGCGAAAGGTGAGGGTAAGGGCGGTATGGCATTCTAATCAAAAGCAGGTGTTGGATGCTTACAGATGCGCTCTTGCGGATATATACCGTTGTGCTACTCATAATAAGGGCATCATGAACGGCATTGATGCGGTAGCGTTGGCAACAGGTAATGATTGGAGGGCGGTGGAGGCAGGAGCTCATGCTTACGCATCTTTAAACTATTATAAGCCCCTTACCTCTTACTATATAAATGAGGAAGGAGGGTTGGTAGGGGAATTGGAAGTTCCTATGGCGGTGAGCACTGTTGGTCCCGCAGTACGTGCCAACCCTCTCGCCCGCCTTTCTTTAAAACTGCTGGGCGTTAAAGATGCGGGAGAGTTGGCTATGGTTATGGGAGCGGTGGGTCTTGCCAACAATTATGCCGCTCTTTCTGCTCTTTCTACTGAAGGGATTCAAAAAGGGCATCTAAGGTTGCATGCAAGAAGGGTAGCCAAAGAGGCAGGCGCTCAAGGAGAGGAGATAGAGCGCGTTGCGCAAAATCTTGCTTCTGAAGGTGTGTTTTCGCTTGAACGCGCCCGCCAAATTTTAGAGGAGATAAGATGATCTATCTCTTTGTTGTCTCTTTTTTAACCACCGCTTTTTTAACCTATCTGCTTATCCCAAAATTAAAAGGAGCAGGTATTGTGGGTGTTGATGAAAATAAGGTTGATAGGCCAAAAATTCCAGAAATGGGCGGATTGGCAATAATTGGCGGTTTTTCTTTAGCCCTTTTACTTGCCCTTTTTTTAAACACTTTTAACTCCTTTCAATTAAACGCGGTTTATATTCTTGCCTCTCTTTCCTCCATTCTTATTATCGCGGCGATAGGGGTTATTGATGATTTAATTTCTATCCCGCAATGGGTGAAGGCGCTCACTCCTGCTTGCGCTGCCATCCCTCTTATGGCGGTGAAGGCGGCAGGAAGCACTGCCATGTCCCTGCCTTTTATCGGCTATGTTGATTTTGGCATTTTCTACATCCTTTTGCTCATTCCTTTAGGCGTGACCGTTGCTTCCAATCTTACTAACATGCTTGCCGGCTTTAACGGGTTAGATAGCGGTTTGGGCTTTATTATGTTTATAACGCTAAGCATAATAGCGCTTTTTCATTCCAATGTGGAGTTGGGCGTTATCTCGCTTTCTATGGCTGGAGCGCTGGGAGGTTTTTTATTATTTAACTTCTTCCCGGCGCGCGTTTTTCCCGGTGATGTGGGGAGTTTAAGCATAGGTGCAGCGCTTGCCAATGCTGTTATTATTGGTAATTTGGAAAGCGCAGGCGCGATGTTGGTAACCCTCCATGTTATAGATTTCTTTATAAAGGCGCTGAACGGTTTTCCTCATACCTATCAAGAAATAAAGGGAGGCAAACTTTACCCCAAAGAGGGCAAAATAAAAGGACTTATTCATTTAGCCATTTTAGGGGGGAGAAGTGAGCGGGAGGCGGTGGCTCTCTTGCTCGTAGCTCAATCTCTCATTGCGCTTTTGGTGTTGTTCTTATTCCTCTCTTAGGTGTTTTATAAGGACCGCGGCGTCAAACAGTTCGCTTAACTTTTTATATGCGGATACCGTTCCCACATCATACCAACCGCCCTCAAATATATAAGCGGCCATTTTTTCGCCGTTTTCTAAAAGGCGTGGGAACACATGGTGGGAAAAGTCATCACCCTCTCTTATATAATTATATATCTCGGGTTTGAATGCGTAGATGGCGGTGTTTATGTAATATTCTAAAAGCGGTTTTTCCCTTAACTCTTTAATATATCCTTTTTCATCCAACTCTGCTATTCCAAATTGCATAGGCACTTGTTTTTTTAGCAGTGAAAGGGTGGCTATTGCTCCGCTTTCTTTATGCCTTTTTATGAGTTCTTTAATGTTTATGTCTGTTATGTGGTCTCCCATTGCCACTATAAAATCGCCATCTATTAAATCTTTCTTAGGTAAAATAGAACCTGCCGTATTAAGTTTTTTCTCTTCTATAGAATAATGGATTTTCATCCCTATTTTCTCCCCGCTTTTAAAATACTCTTTAATCTTTTCATACATAGGCCCTACCGTAAGTATTACCTCATCCACCCCTCCTTTTTTGAGGTTCTCTAATACATATTGCAGGATTGGTTTTCCTGCTATGGGTAGCATTGGCTTTGGGGTGTGGTAAGTGTAGGGCCTTAACCTGCTTCCATCTCCGCCGCAAAGTACAAACGCTTTCATAACATTCCCTCTATGAGCATTCCTATTAGCGCGCCTACTGCGCTTCCCCCTAAATTACTCACCTCTTTATTCCCCCACCCTTTCTCTTCCCCTATTCCTAAAAAACTGTCAAAGAGCGCACCGACCACTCCTGCAAAGGATAGCGCAAGGGCGCTTATTCCATTTATTTTAAATAGCATGTAAGCGAGCAATGCAATGGTGCCTGCGCCTGCAAACCCGCCTATAAAACCTAACAAGCTCACCGCCCCGCTTGTGCCTGGCTTTACTCTTTTTCCGTTTTCTAAGGATGTGGGCGGTTCTTTGCTTAGCACCCCTATTTCTGAATTAAATTTATCTGCAGTTATTGCCGCTACACTTCCTATAAAAGGCAGATAGGTGCTTATGCCTAAGGCCGGTAGAAGAGCGGTTAGAAGAGGGACGGTGCCGTTGGAGAGCACATTTTTCCACCCTCTTGTCCTCTCATACACCCCCATTTTTTTCTTTGCGTTTTTTCCAAAATCTGTTGCGATAACCGAGAGAAAAAGAAAAGATATTAGGAGAAGTAAGGGGGGAAAACCTGAAAATAAAAAAATTAACACACCTATAAGGAGGGATAGCGCCAACCCTCCTTTATCTAAAGGTGCCAACTTCCATCACTTCTTGAGCTTTATCTCTATAGAAGATACTTTGCTCTTAGAGCCATCTTCTGATGTGAGTTCCTCTGTGTCTATTTTTATGTCATCCACTTTTACGCCAGGCATAAACCTGTGTCTCACTATCTCAACCACATCCACCGCTCGGGATATCAATTTTCCCCTTGCCTTTATGGTCACCTCGTTTGCGCCGTTGTTGAATTGGGTCACTACAGCCAATACATAACCCATGGTGTTCTTTTTCCCTATAAAGACAGTGTTTTCATCTCCTTTTTGCTGGGCTGTTTGTTCTGTCATATTTTCACCTCGCTAAAAGTCAGTTGTTATAATTCACACAGCAAATCAATAAAAAGTTATTTGGTTGGTTCATTTGCCCAAATCTTTTTAACTTATTTTGCTCATTTATGAATATGCGATTCTTCGCCTTGCTCTTGCTCCTTCTCCTCCCCTCCCTTTACTTCTCCGCTTCTCTCCCTTCTGATGTTTCTGAAGATATGGTTGCTGGAGTGTCTAGAGAGAAGTTTGAGGAGCAAATGAGATTGAGGAGAGAGTATTTAGAGAGAAAGCTTAGGGATTGCACCTTGTGCAAGGAGTTAAAGAATGCTCCTTATTCTTCCATCAGGTTAGGTTTTGATAGCACCACCAACACCTATAAGGGATGGGTGACTTACACCGATTATGTGAAGGAGGGAGGGGAATTGGTAAGAAAAACCCTTCCTGTAAATAATTCTGCCATTTTGGTGGGCATAAGATGGCATAACAAAAGCAAGCCCTTAGAGTTGTATAAGGTTTATACTAATGAAAAGGGAGAGTTTTCCTTTCCTGCAGCAGAGCAGTATGCTGAAGCAGAGGAAGAAGGGGAGTGCTTTACGGTATTTTTCCTCTACTGCCCTTACTGCCAGCAAAATGTCCCCCAATGTGCCTTTCCCAACTGCTTAACTATAATGGGATTTGATAAGTTGAAAAATAATTATACCAGCATAGATGATGTTCCCCTGCCTCCTGACTACACTTT
>JALWZW010000059.1:0-1245 GCA_026992595.1 Microcaldota archaeon
GCATGCACAAGAGTGGGCCTGCTTTGGTTCAATTCTTTTTGCAGGGCCTGTTGGCGCCGCATTTGTTTCATGGTTGAAATAATTCATTTGAAATAGGAACAGAATCCTTAATTGGATGTCCAATCATATCTACTAAAACAAGTTTATCTCAAAGAATTTCTTTTTGCTTATCATATGTGTCCCAATCCCATGATTCAAGTCAATTATTTCTTCATCCAATCATACAAGCATTTGGATCATAGCTATCTGTTATTCACATATTTATTTATCTTAATATTAAAATTTTAGGTATTTTATTGTTTTTTATATAATCGTTAATCGCTTTGGTAAGTGCTGATTTAAAGCCGATAACATGAGTTCCGCCCTCCACCGTTTTTATATTATTAACGAACGCGTAAAGCGAGGTTGAATAGGAAGAGGTGTATTGGAAGGCGATTTCCACCCCTACGCCCTCTTTCTCGCTTTCCATATATGCGATTTCATGCAGCACCTCTTTACCTTGATTTATATATTTAACAAACTCTTTAATCCCCCCTTCATACTTAAACAATTCTTTCTTATCGCCGTACTCAAACTCTATCTCCAGGCCTTTGTTTAAGAAGGCGAGTTCCATAAACCTTTCTCTTAAGTAGTGAGGGTCAAAGGAAGCGTTAAAAATTTCACTGTCTGGCTTGAACATTACTTTTGTACCTCTTTTCTCTGTAGTCCCCTCCTCTTTCACCCCTTGCACCAATTTGCCTTTTTTATATTCTATAGAATATATCTTTCCGTCTCTATAAACTTCTATTCTCATCCATTCTGAAAGGGCGTTTACAACGCTTAATCCCACTCCGTGAAGACCGCCTGATACTTTGTACGCCTTTTTTGAGAATTTCCCGCCTGCGTGCAGTTGGCCTGACACAATTTCCAGCGCTGATTTCCCTGAAGCATGTCTATCTACAGGAATTCCTCTTCCGTTGTCTTCCACGCTTACGCTTCCGTCTTTGTTAAGCGCTATTTTTATTTTGGTGCAGTATCCCGCTATCGCCTCATCTATGCTGTTGTCCACAATTTCAAACACTAAATGGTGGAGGCCTCGCTTTCCTGTATCTCCTATATACATTCCGGGCCTTTTTCTTACCGCTTCTAAGCCCTCCAAAACTTGTATATCTTTTGCTGTATATTCTTCCATTCATACCTATTTAGTATTTAAAAACTAAAAAGGTTAGGGTTGCAAAATTAGGGAAGGAGAACTTATGCGGGCAG
>JALWZW010000059.1:1255-4142 GCA_026992595.1 Microcaldota archaeon
GAGGCCTGTCGCTTGCTCCTGAATAAAGGCGGCAGCGCCTGCTATTGCAGCAACTATCACGCCCCCAACCACCATGCTTAGCGCCATTGACTGCCACTTCCCTCTTCTGTCTGCAGGTTGTGCCTGCGCCAATCCATAAAATATTCCGCCAAGCACTATAAGAATTAATGCAATAACAGGGGCTATTCCTTGCAAAAAGAGTGCTAAATTGTTAACAAAAACCTCAATTCCCAATCCCATAATTATATTAGTGGAAGCGAATTTATTTAAATAGTTATGGTGTATTTTGGTGTTAGGTTGAGAAATGCATCATATCGGGTGCAATGTTTTATAAAACCTTTCTTCGTATTCTCTTTAATGCGGCGATATTACCTTTTAATATTCCTCCTCCCTCTTGCCTTTTCCTTTTCGGTAGCTGATTATCTATTTGATAATGAGTCCCTTTCAGATGTTTCTTATGAGAATTTCACTTTTAACGGTAGCGCTTATTCTATCGTTTATTTAGATAACCGCCCTATTTTGGTATTGGATAGGGAGAAGGAGGAGGTTTTGACAGATAATGAAAGCATTTTGGCGGTGGTGGAGACGCACCTTAATTCTAAATATGCTCCTTCCCCCCAAGATGTAGAAGAACTGAAGGCGATTATTCAACGCTTTAATGAGAGCAGAAATGATGGTTATACTTGGAAAGGAAAGGAGGAATATGCGTGCAGAAATGATGTGCTTTTCTCAGGCGGAAAGGTGAGTATAGGAGGGGAACCAGTTACTTGCATAGATGATGATAGTTGCTACCGCAACGCCCTTCTTCTTATGTCTGCTTATGGAGAGGGGCTTGGTTGGAGCGATATAAACCCGATATTAAGCGCGCTTAAAGATTTTTCTCTCAGCAGTTTTCAGATGGACTGGATACTGAATAATTATACTGAGAAATTAAATTCCATGACTTCTGATAATGCGCCTGAGGTGTTGAATTATATTTTAGATAATGTTGATACTTTGCGGGAGAACTCTGAAAAGATAGAGACCACTGTTTTTAGGACGCCTAGGCATGATGATGATGCAGATAAGGAGGCGTGCATGTTTGTATGCTATTCTGTCTGTCCTTCTTTTGACTTAGACCAAGGTGCGCTTGATGATTTGGAGGCAAAGGCGCAGGAGATGTTGGACCGTTTAGGCCCTCTTTCTGACCTTGATTCCTACGAGGAAACGCTTTTAAAGGAAAATTGGAGACGCCTTAATTATAGGCAGAATGAGGATGCAGCGCGTCTTTACTCTTCCCGCTTTTCCTCTCTTTCGGCCAATTCAGAGCAACTTCTTCAAAAATTGGAAAAGGCAACCTCTCTTGTTGATAATGGTATTTTGAAGAGAAAGTATAATGAGTTCAGAGCATTACACCTTTCCATTCCGGCGCGCATAGAGGAGCGTAATTTTAGCAATATAGAGCAGGATTTAGAGAATTATCAAGCATTAAAGGGCGAACTTTCCTCTCTTTCCGAAAGCGCCCTCTCTGCTTATTACAAGGCGCGCGACAGCAGAAATTACGCCCTTTTCATAATAACAACCCTTGACTCGCGCGTTTTAGATTCAGTAGCAAAGAGCTCTTTAAATGATTTAAAAACCCGCCTCTCTGACTTAAACGAGCAATTTAAGCCAGGGCTTTCTGAGGCAGAATGGTTAGAATTGGCAGATGCTTATTCTGAGGTTGCAAAAGAAGGGGAAGCTTTGCTCAACTCTCAGACAACCCAGCCCCAAATGCTTTTGGTTTCTTTCTTGGAGAACGCGGCTGTAAATCTCAATAAAGGCGGTGCGCAGTTAGGCAAAACCGCCAATTTAGATGAAACCACCTCTTTAAACCTCCTCTTTATTCTATTAGCGCTCTCTGTTTTCTCCTTAGTGGTGCTGGTGTTCCTTCACTTCTTCTCCTCATTCTCTTTCTCCATTCCAAAGGCGTTCCACATATTTTTCTCCTGGTTTTTGGTGTTCTCCTTTGCCCTTTTCCTATTCTTCTCCCTCCTTTACCTCTTTGCCTTTAACCAGCCCGCAGACCTTTCTATATTTTTAGAGAGTATTGAAAAGAAGGACGAAGTGGTGATAGCGCTTAAGCTTTCAGATATGCCTGTTGCGCAAAAAGAACTTGTTAAGGAATGCGCAAATGAGTTGGTGGAAGAATCTTCAAAAAATATTTCTGTTCTGGCCATTGAAGAGGGCTGCTCCCTTATAACTGACAAGGGTTCCACTCCCCTCTCTTCTGCAGAGTGCAGTTCTCTTGCGCAGCGCTCTGATATAATTGTTGCTTATAGAGAAGATTCTGCGACGCTCTTTTCTGCTGACCCGCCGCGCGCTTATATGTACGGCGATGCAGAATACTTTGAATCTTGCCCCATGAAGGTTTTTGTAGGGTGATGCTATGGATAGAGTGAAGGTAGCGGTTGGGGTAGGGGTAGCGGTGGTATTGGTGATAGCGCTTATTTCCTTTTTTTTAAATCCTCTTTTAGGATTACGCTCTTCTGAGAATGCTTTTTTGGAGCGATTGCGCGATGCGGATAAAGTTTTTATAGTGATGGATGTGCGCGGTAGCGGGGAGAAAACTAAGCAAAACATTTTGCAGTGCGGCACCGATTTTGCCGGCTCCCCCGGTTTGGTGGGAAAAGAGGTAATCCCTGTTTCCTTTGGCGAAGAGGGTTGCGTTACTGCTAACGGAAGCACCTCTTTTGATGAGTGCATGGCTCTTTTGCAGAATGGCGGAGGAATGATCATTTATGTGAAAAAAGGCACAGGCCCCCAGTATTTTGAAAGAGGCGTTGAAGTGGGCATAGGAGACCAATACGGCTTAGGAATGTGCTCTATCAGGGTGGTGAGTTCTTAGATTTGTGATCTCTCTTAACTC
>JALWZW010000060.1 GCA_026992595.1 Microcaldota archaeon
GGGCTATGGCTGTGTGGATAACAGCTGCCAACCGCAGGGCTGTTTAAGCAATGAGGATTGCAGAGAGGATGAGTACTGCGATATCCCGCCCAATGCTTTGGTGGGCAGTTGCAAGCAGGTGGAGGGGGTGTGCGGCTATCCTGCCAACCACACTTGGATTATGTATGAGTGTGGAGAGGAAGAGGGCTGCCCCTCATGCAGCAGAGGGGTTTGTGAGAACAGGCAATGCATCATTTACAGCATAGAATGCCCTGAGCAGGTGCAGGAGGGAGAGGAGATTGTGTGTGAGGTGAGGCGGGATGGCAGTTTATGCAGCAGCTGTGAGGTGCTGGTTAAAGACCCGGAGCAGGTGAGGAGAAGCTTTGCTACAGACAGCCAGGGGCTGCTTAGGATTAAGGCAGAAAAGATAGGGGCTTACCTCTTTGAGGTGGGCGGCTCTACTGCAACCACAGAGGTTTATAGAATAGTAAAGGAGAAAGAGGAAGGGGTGCCTTGGCTGCAAATATGCTTAGTAGTGGTGGCGCTGCTGCTCCTGCTGCTTGCGCTCTGGTGCTGGAGGAGAAAGAAGGCAGAGGAAGAGAGGATAAAGAAGCTTTATAAAGAAGGGAAGATTAGCAAGAGGGCGATGGAGAGGATGTTGGAGGAGTTGAAGAAAAAGCACTGCTGGGAGAAGTTTGAGGAGGAGGAAGAAAAATTAAAATAAAAAACCACCCCCGCAGGCCATTTAATTAAACCTTTACCCAAAAAACCCCAAACCGTACGCTCCCCTCAGGTGTTTTTGATGAAACTTTTGACCTAAGTAAAACAGTAGAAAAAAGTTTCATTTGACAACTTTTAACCTTAGTAAAACAGGGGAAAAAGTTAAACTAACAAGCGTACGCTCATCCTCAGGAAGTTTTGGTAACTTTTAACCTCAGTAAAACAGGGGAAAAAGTTATATGCAGGGAGCAGGATTTGAACCTGCGAAGGCACTAAGCCACAGGATTTCATAAAAACTTCTTAAGTCCTGCGCATTTGACCAGGCTCTGCCATCCCTGCACATAGAACTGATGATAAACTAATATAATAAAACCTATAAAATTTTTACCCTTCTCCCGTCAAAATATACAACCTCTTCATAGCGCATTCCAAATTTAGAGTTATAAAAGGCGGGCTCTATAGCCATTACAGCGCCTCTAAGCGGATGGGTAGAAGCAGAGGAAAGGCGAGGCCATTCATGGACCTCTAAGCCAACACCATGCCCTATCGCATGCACCAAAGGCCCAAAACGCTTTTTAACCAACTCCAACGCCTGCGAAGAGAATTCACCTGCATGCTCGCACTGAGGAATAAGGTCAATAATCTCAAAACATAGCGCTTTTAGATCCTCATAAAAAGGCGCATAGCGCTTGTCAAGAATAAAACAGCGCGTAAGGTCAGCGCAATATTTATTATACCTTACACCAAAATCTATCAAAAGCAGGCCTCGCACCTTTCGCCTTTTAGCGCGATAATGAGGAAAGCGTGTGGAAGAGGAAGACGCTACAATCGGCTCAAACGCAAGTTCAAAATCTGCACACAACTGCTTCAACCTGCGCTCAGTATCTATCTCGGTTTCGCCCACTTCTATATGCTCCAAAATCCTCTTGCTCTCCTTTACCGCGCGCCTTATAAAGCGCACCTCTTCCGCTCTTTTAACCATCCTTTTTAAAAGCAAATCTTCGCTGCAATCTACCAACCGCGCCTTTTTGCTGAATTTTAGAAAGAGTGAGGTGGGCAGGTTAGCAAAGTCGCATTTGACCTCTCCTTTAAGCGGTATCTCGTCCAAAGAACGCACCACCTTTACTTTCCTAAAAAGGCGGCGCGCCAAGGACCTGTTCAAAGGAGAGACATAAACGGTGCCGTTATAAAAAACAGCATTATCTATATCAGCACCACACATATAGTAAAAATTAGGGTTAAAATGCTCTCCCCTATATATCAAAAGATTTTCCATCCACCATCACCACAGCGCCTGAAGAAAATGTGCTAGAAAGAAACTCAATCTGTTCGCCTTTTTTGATGCCGCGCCTTACAAACCGCACGCCGTTTGCCTGCACCACCACTTCATTTACATCCTTATAAGCGCGGAATATGACGCGTTCCCCTTCCCGCCTAACATCATAAGGTCTTAAAAACAATTTTGCAACTACCAAAACCATAAGAAGGACAAGGCCGCATACAGCACCCAGCACAACGCTTGTTTCTAAGCCCATCCTATCTTACTCCTTCCCTTTAAAACTATCACAGGAATGCCTTCTTTTTTTAATTTAAAACGTAATTTTTTATCATTTGTGCAAACCACTGCCCCTTCCCTTTTCGCAACTTCCACAATGCCTTTATCCACTGCGCCCTGATAGGCCACCACCCTAACCTTCTCCGCCTCTAGCACCTGAAGGGCAAATTTAGACGCGCGCCCCTCCTTGCCTTTATTCCGCGCCAATTTTAAAAGTTCCTCTTTTACGCCGCTCAGCACCACATATTCTACAGCGTCATCCACCAGATACTCTATCTCCCTAAATATATTTATCTTGAACATATAAGGAATTAACAAAAAATTAGTGTCCAAAAGCACCTTCCTCATATTTTCAAAATTTCCTTTATTTTCTCCACATCCTTAGGGTTGGCAGGATTTATCGCTACCTCGGTAAAATCATTTTTTCTGCTTACAATATAAATGCTCTCAAGATTTATGCCATGATTGGCCAACTTTCTCGCAACCTTCCCTAATTCGCCAGGCCTGTTTATCATCTTATAAATAACAGTATCTGCTTCCTTAACCTCCACATCAGGCAAACGAGAGAGCACCTTTAAAGCGGTCTTAACATCACCCGTAATTATCCTAAATATCGCCCTATCCCCCAAACCATAAGCAGAAATAGCCTCTATATTTATCCCTGAAGCGCCCAACTCTTCCGCAACGCGCGCTAAAGTGCCTACAGAATTGCTAGTTATCACAGTCAATTCTTTCATAAAAACCACCAATATCATTAGAAAGATAAGTTATTAAAGGTTTGAGGGGGAATTTTATACAATGCTAACAAAAGAAAAAATATTGGAAAAACTTTCAAAAGTTATAGACCCTGAATTAGGAATGGATATAGTGGAATTAGGGTTAATTTATGACATAAGAGTGGAAAAAGAAGGAGGAAAGGAGAAGGGCTATATAAAAATGACATTCACCTCGCCCGCCTGTCCTCTCATAAACGAAATGCTTCATGAAATAAAAGAGAGATTAGAAGAATTAGGGGAGGATGTGGATATAGAGGTAAATGTGGTGTTTGACCCTATATGGACACCTGAAATGATGAGTGAAAAAGCAAAGATGAAGTTGGGACTTATATGAAAATAACTTTTTTTGGTGGCGCAGGAGAGGTAGGCAGGAGCAGCATACTTCTAGAGGACAAAGAGAAGCAGGTGCTTCTTGATTGTGGGATAAAATTAGGGGAGAGGGTAGAGTATCCCTCCATAAATCTTAAAGATATGCCACCCATCGCAATAACCCATGCCCATTTAGACCATTGCGGCTATCTTCCCCACTTAGCATCCACCCACCCGCTAACCATATATGCCACCAAACCTACGCGCGACTTGATGGGGGTGCTTTTGGCAGATTATTACAGAATATCTAAAACAAAAGAAAGACCGCCCTTCGCTTTAAAAGATGTGCAAACAGTTATGAAAAATACGCGCATGGTAGAATATAGAAAACCGTTTAAGGCCTCATTTGAACTTGAATTCTATAACGCAGGCCATATTTTAGGAAGCGCCATGATCAAAGTAGCGGGAAAGGTGCTATATTCGGGCGATATTTGCATGAGAAAAACGCGCATATTAGAGCCCTGCGAAAAAAATGTAAGCGCTGAAACGCTTATAGTAGAAAGCACTTATGGGAAAAAAAGCGACAGAATACCGCCCTATAAGGAGAGTTACCAAAAACTGGTAAGCATAATAAATAAAACCGTCCAAAAAGGCGGATTTGTAATAATACCCTCCTTTGCGGTAGGGAGAGCGCAGGAAATTTTGTTGGCTTTGGACGATTATATGAAATCAGGGGCGCTGGAAAAGTGTAAAATATATGTAGACGGTATGAT
>JALWZW010000061.1 GCA_026992595.1 Microcaldota archaeon
CACCAGCGCAGCATACTTCTCATTTATTTCTTTCGCCCTCCTCTGCCCTTCCTCGCTTAACTTTATTCTCCCCCTTCCCAGCCGTTTCACCAACCCTTTTTTTAACAGTTTCTCCACCATTTCAGCAGCGCTGGATGGCTTTACCTTCAGTTTTTTAGAAATTTCGCCTAACTTTACCTCTTTTTTGTTTGTTTGAAGTTGGTAGATGGTTCTTAGATAATTTTCTGCGTTTTTAGATAGCATTAAAATTTATCCCTCCTATTTATTATTTAAATGAAATCTTTTTTAGCGCCCATTGATAAATATTCCAACCTTCCCTTTCGGCTCCTCTGCCAAAAATATGGCGCGGAAGCGGTGTGCGTGCCTTTTGTGCAGGCGCCTGCAGTGGTTAGAGGGAAGGAACAGATAGATGCAATGCCAGAAGAGCGGAATTTAGGTTTGCAGGTGGTGGGTGCTAAAGGCGAGGAGGTGGGGCGCGCCGCTCTCCTGCTCTACAAACGCTACCCCTTTATAAAATGGCTTAATATAAATTGCGGCTGTCCCTCTGTGAGAACGAGAAATTGCGGGGGTGGAAGTGCCCTTCTCTATAAGCCCGAGGAGATAAAAAAGGCGCTTGCTATTATGAGGAGGGCAGATGCGCTTATTTCTGTTAAAATAAGGATTTTGGAGGATAGGGAGAGGACGCTTGCTCTTTGTAAGCGGTTAGATGTGGATTTTATTATTGTGCATGGCCGCAGGCCTGAGGAGTTTTACACCGGAAGGGCAGATTGGGAGGTTATCAAGTATTTGAAGGAAAACTTAGAGGTGCCTGTCATCGGCAACGGCGATTTAAAAAGCGCTTTAGAGGGCTGGGAGCGGGTGAGGGCAGGTTATTGCGATGGCTTTATGATAGCGCGCGCTGCAATGAGCAACCCTGCGGTTTTCTCTAACTCCCGCCCTCGCGGTATGTTTAAGGAGTATTTGCGGCTGTGCGAACGCTTTGGGATGCTTGATTTAAAGGACCTTAAAATGAAAGCCATTCAATTTTCTAAAGGGCTGCCTAATTCTGCTCATTTTAGGGAGCGCGCCGCTTCGCTGCATTCTTTAGAGGAGCTTCTCTCCCTGTGCGAGGAGTTCAGGGTGTAATATTTTAAAATCTTCTCTGTGTTTTTGAGTTATGCGTTATCACACCATCCTCTCCCAATCTCTTATTCCTTTTTTGGTAGGCGTCCTTTTGGTTGTTTTCTCGCGAGTGCTCGCTCTCTTGCCTCTTTTCCTCCCTGACTTTCAATCTGAATTGACCCTTTTATCTAACCTCTTCCTATTTGCCCTCTTTCCGCTCTTTTTCGCGCTCTTTCTTTATGCTGGCATGCGGGCTGCTGAGCAAGGTTGTGATGCGGTGGAAGCAGGGCTGGTGGGCGCTTTCTCCTATTTTGCCGTTAACCTTGTCAAACTGGTCTTAAGCGCTGTGCTTTCCTTTGCTGCGTTGGGCGGCTATTTGGGAAGCGCTAATGTTTTGGATTTTGAGAATGTGTTTGTAAGCGCTCTTCTCCCTCAGTATGCAGGCGCTGAGGCCATCCTGCTCAATTCTCTGTGCGGCTTTGGATTAGGGCTTTTTGGCGCTCTTGTCAATTTTGCGGTTAGCGGCTTGGGTGCGCTTTTGGTTTTAGGGCGCAAAAAATGATTTTTTGTGTTGCTTTATTTTTCTTCTAAGATGTGAGCATTTTTATTAACTTAATCAGTAATTATTGCGGTGATCGCTTGGCTGTAAAAAAAATTATAAAACGAGACGGGAGGGTTGTGGACTTTGATAAGAATAAAATAGTGGAGGCGATTTTTAAAGCGGCAAAAGCAGTGGGCGGAGATGATAGAAAGGAAGCGGAGCGCGTTGCTGAGATGGTTGTGAAGATGGTTAATGAGCGATTTTCAGAAGAGAAACTCCCCACTGTTGAGGATGTGCAAAATTTGGTGGAAAAGGCGCTTATTGAGACAGGACATGCGGCGACTGCAAAGGCCTATATACTTTATAGGCACAGGAGAAGCGTTGATAGAGAGATTAAGACATTGATGGGGATTAGAGATGACCTTAAACTTCCTTTAAACTCTTTGCAGGTGTTGGAAAGAAGGTATTTGCTTAGGGATGATAACGGCAAAATTATTGAGACACCGAGCCAGCTTTTCAGAAGGGTGGCGCGCCACTTGGCCTCTAACGAGCGAAAATACGGGGCAGATGATAAGACGGTGAAGCAGTATGAGGAGGCGTTTTATCAGATTATGACCAACTTTGAGTTCCTCCCTAACTCCCCCACTCTTATGAATGCAGGCACTCCTTTAGGGCAGTTGGCCGCTTGCTTTGTTATCCCTGTGCCTGATGATATAGAAGGGATATTTGAGGCGGTAAAATACCAAGCGATGATTCATAAGACAGGTGGGGGGACCGGCTTTTGCTTCTCTTATTTGAGGCCTAAAGGCGACTTTGTGAAAAGCACTGCGGGCGTTGCTTCTGGCCCTATCTCCTTTATGCAGGTGTTTGATGTTGCCACCGCTGTGGTTAAACAGGGAGGTAAGAGAAGAGGGGCAAATATGGCAACCTTCCATGTGTGGCATCCTGATGTAGAGGAGTTTATAACCATGAAGCAAACGCCCGGCGTGATGGAAAACTTTAATGTCTCTGTGATGTTGGACGATGCATTTATGCATGCGGTTGAGAATAATGAGGAATATGCGCTCATTAATCCGCGCACCAAGGCGCTGGTGAGAAAGGTTAATGCACGAAGTTTGTTTAACCTTATTGCGTACAGCGCTTGGAAGTGCGCAGAGCCGGGAGTGTTGTTTATTGATGAGATAAACAGGAAAAACCCCACCCCTGAGGACCCCATAAGCGCTACCAACCCCTGCGGCGAGGTGCCTATGCCTGACTATGAATCCTGCAATTTAGGGAGCATTAATTTGGAGAAGTTTGTGGATTTTGATTGGAGCAATAGGCATTGGAAGAAGAAAGTGGATTGGGAGCGCTTGCGCTATGTGGTGCGCTTAGCGTTCCAATTCCTGGACAATGTTATTGACCTTAACAAATACCCCATCCCGCAAATAAAGGCGCAAACCCTTAAAAACAGGCGTATCGGCTTGGGGGTGATGGGCTTTGCGCGCATGCTTTATAAGATAGGGGTGCGCTATGATTCTGAATTAGGTTATGAGATTGCTGAAACCGTTATGAAGTTTATAACAGAGGAAGCGCGTAAAATGAGCCATGAGTTAGGAAGGGTACGCGGCTCCTTCCCCGGCTTTGAAAAGAGCGTGTGGGCAAATGAGTATGATGTGATGCGCAACGCAACCTGCACCTCTATTGCTCCCACAGGCACCATCTCTATGATTGCGGATACGAGCAGCGGTATTGAGCCGGTTTTTGCACTTTCTTATTTGAAAACGGTGCGCGCAGGCCAATATTACTACTTAGACCCTATTTTTGAACAGGTGCTTAAGGTTAGAGGGCTTTACAGTGAAGAGCTTATAAGGAAAGTGATGGAGGAAGGAACCATTCAGCATTTAGATTTGCCTGAGGACATCTTAAATGTATTCAGGGTGGCTTACGACATTTCTCCTGAGGCGCATGTAATGATGCAGGCCGCCTTCCAAAAGTATGTGGATTTGGCAGTGAGCAAAACCATAAACATGCCTGCTGAAGCAACGGTGCAGGATGTGGAAAATGTCTATACGCTGGCATGGAAACTGGGCTGTAAAGGGATTACTATTTATAGAGATAGCTCCCGCCATGAGCAAGTTCTTCATGTGGGCAAGAAGGCAAAGACCAAAGCGGTAGAGGAGGATAAAATAGTGGTTTTAAACTCTAAATAATTTTTCCCTCTTTTTCCCTTCTTTTCCTCAATCTATTTAGCCCTAATCTTTAGCCCTAATTTTTCTCTTTCTGCTTTTGCCCTTTGCTACTTACTCTCTCCAAAGTCCCCCCATAATTTTTTGATAAGTTTTTTCAACTCCTCCCTTTTCCTTCTAAATTCTTCCTCTTCCTCTTTGGTAAGCATGGTGCTGTAAGAGCGCCCTTCTTCCTCCCTTTCAGCACCTTTTTTTGCAGGAGCACCCCCTTCTGCCCTTATTTTTAGGATGTTTGCCTCTTTAGAAATAAGCGTTAATTTCCTTGCAATGTTATTAACCGCTCTTCCCAATTCATTAATCTTCTTTCTCATTGCCTCTAATTCCTCTTTCTTCTCCTGAATGTTGCCTATCAGTTCTGCAGTGTCTTTCACCCCTTGCTTCTTAAGCATCTCTGCTATTCTGTTTGATGCGCCCTCTATTTCTTTTAATCTTTCTTCTGCCCTCTCTTTTATGCGCTGGAGGTTTTCTTCCAGTTGGTTGAGTTGTTTTTGGATTGAATTGAGAGAAGGAAGCAACCTCTCTCTTATGCGCTGGAATGTAAAGTAGGTGTGCTTTTCATCTTCAAACGCTGTTTCCAGCGAATCCAACTCCATCTTCACCTCATCAATTTTTTTATCCATCTCTGCCGCTATCTCTCTAAATCTTTTACTGCTCCCTACCTCTTCTGCTACTGTGGTGAGCAGTTTTTCTAATGCGCTTATCTTTTCTTCTAACCTCCCTTCCCTCGCCTTTAGTTCGTTAGTTTTCTTTTCTATAATGCTTTGGGAAGGTATCCTTCTCACTACCTCGTGCGCCATCTCCACCCCTTCTCTTAACCTTTCCACCACATCTTTGTTTTTCACAATCTCTTTTTTCAGTTCTGCCACCTTCTTTTCCGCCTCTTCCACTACTGCGTACATCTCTGCAACCTTCTGCTCCAATTCCTGCAGTTTGCCCTCTTTCCCCATTATTATCTCTGTAACCTCCTGCAGCACCTGTGCGCTTTCCGAAATATTCATCAACTCTTCTCTCAAATGCCTGTTATTCTCTTTAAGTGCGGCGTAATCCCTCTTTATGCTCTCAAATTTCTTTTTCACCTCTTCCAGCCCAGGCACCCCTGCTTTAGCAAGGAGCGCCACCTCCTTTCTTGCCTCTCTTAACTCCTCATATTGCTTCTCTATCTCCTCCTTCAGCGCCCCTATTTTTTCTATTATTTGTTTGCTCTCCGGCTCTTCTTCTAACTGCAAACTTTCCACTTCATCCTTTATCTCCTCAACCTCCCCCCTTATCTTTTCCAATTCCTGCTTTATCTTTTCTATGCTCTTTTCCTCCTCTTCAAACCTCTGTTTTAAAACTGCCTGGGATTGGGGGAGTTTTTCCACTATCTTTTCCAACCGCCCCAACTGCACATAAGCCCTTTTATAAAACTCCTCAAACTCTCTTTTTATCTCCTCAAACTCTTTTGCCCTCTCCTTCAATTCCTGCCTCTTTTTTGTTGCCTTCTCCACAACCTCTTTTTTCTCTACCTTTAACTCCTCTCTCTTTTCCTCTATCTCTTCCTCTGTGGGCTTTATCCACACCAAATATACCTTTGCCAACCTGTATTCCAGCTTTAATATCCCTTCTTCCTCTAAAATGCGCGCCCACTCTTCTACAGTATCTACCGGGAGTTTTAGCTTTAGCGCTGCCTCTTCTATCGCTATCCTCTGCCTTTCCTTCACTAACCTTACCAATGCATCCACGCCTGTTGTGATGAGCAGTTCATCGTATTCCATGCGCAAAATATAACTGTCACTATGTTAATAAATATTTTCTCGGCATTTTCTTAAAGAATAATATTTTGGAGGATGTTTATGACGGTTATAAAGAAAATTGAAACCGGCCCGCTTCAGCGCTTTAAGAATCAGAATATGGTTGTAAAGAAGTTTGGGCAGGCAGGTCTAAAAGTTTATAAAGCGATCACAGGCGCGGTCTCTTTAGAGGACCTTAAGCAGTCGCTGGGCTTGGAGCCCTCTTTGGTGGAGCAAATAGTGGATTTCATGAAGGCAAAAGGGATTGTGGAGATGGAAGCAGGGGCAAAAGCAGAGGAGAAGGCGGAAGAGATTTCTCCTGAAATGCCTGCAAAGGCAGAAGTGCCAAAAGCGGCAGAGGTTGAAACAGCTGCGGCTGCCGAAATGCCTGAAGAGGAAGAGAGCGCAGTTGAGGGTGTTGAATTGGAAGGAGTGGAAATACCGCCTATTGAACAGGGGAAATTAGGGGAAGGAGCGGCAGAGGAGCGCAGGGAGGCATTTTTTGAGGAAGCGCCTTCTTTGAAAGAGGAGGGGGCAGGTGAAGAGGAGGAATTAAAGCCAGAAGGGTTGGAAGAAGGCGCGGCGGAGTTGAAAGAGGAGGAATTTAAAGAGGAGCGAGGAGCGGGCGCAGTAGAGAAGGAAGAAGTTGAAAAGGAAGGAGCGAGGGTAGAGAGGGAAGAAGCTTTTGAATTTGAGGAGATAGAGCCGCTTACTCCTGCTGAAGAGGAGAAGGCGCCTTCTGAGGAAAAACCCTCACCGCCAGAAGAGGGGCGGTTGGCTGAAGAGGGTGGTGAGGAAGTAGGCGAAGGGTTTGCACTTCCTGAAGAGGGAGAAGGAGGGGAAGAGGAGTGGGAGATCTCTCCTTTGGAGCCGGAGGGTGGAGAGGAGGAAGGGTTAAGCGCTGCAGAGAGGAAGATTAAAGAGCGCTTTGGGGAAAAAGGTTTGCGCGTTTATTCTTTGGTGGATGGGAAAAGAACGGCAGAGCAGATTATGAATGAGGCAGGGGTGAGTGAGGACGAATTGGTGGAAATTCTTGATTTTATGGATGAGGAAGGCATTATAAAGTTGGATTATCCCGCGCAGACGCGCAAGCCCTCCTTTGCGCCTCCTCCCTCTTATGCTCCTTCTGAGCAAAGAAGTGCTTTTGCGCCTATTTTAGAGGAGAGAGAGGCGCCCCAGGAGATAATTACCATTTCCTCCCCTATAGAACTTCCTAAAAAAGAGCAGATGGATATGGTGCGCTCTTTGCAGATTCAAGGGAAACTCCTTCTTAAATATAAGGATAAAGGTAAGCGCGTTTTTGATGCGATTGATGGGAAGCGCGATATTGTGGATATTGCTTTGACGCTCAACATTCCGCTCTATGAGGTGAAGGAGATTTTAGATTTTCTTTTGAGCGAGGGCGCCATTGTATTAGAACCGCTTAATAGGGAGGAAGTGAGGAAAAAGTATGGGTATGATGGATATGCGGTTTATAAGAAATATGGAAAGGAAGGGGTAATGCTTTATGAGCTTATAGGTAAAGACCTCTCTTTGCGCGATATGGCGGAACTGGTCTCTAAGGAAAAGGAAAATATAATTGATATGTTTATATTTATCCATAAGGTGTTAGGGATAGAACTTCCTTTGGATAAAGAGATGTTAAGGAAGCAGTTGGGCTTGTGAGGTGATGGTTTGAAGGATTATGATGCGTTGTTAGAGCGTGCTTATGCTAACATGCCTTCGTTGGAAGAGGGTGAGGGCGAAAGGTTTGAAATGCCTGTGTTTGATTTTTTTGTGGAAGGCAATAAAACCATTATAAAGAATTTTAAAACGGTGTGTGATAGGATTAGAAGGAGTCCTCAAATGTTGGCAAAATTTTTATCTAAAGAGTTGGCGGTGCCTGTGGAGATTGTAGGGGACCGCCTTATTCTCCAGAGAAGGATTGTTAAAGAGGTTTTGGATAAGAAGTTGGAAGAGTTTGTGAAAAGGTATGTTATATGCAGCCAGTGTAAAAGGCCTGATACGCGTATAGAAGAGGTGGCCCATCGCTTGAAAAATTTGGTTTGCGAGGCATGCGGCGCCAGAACTGCGTTGAGGTGAGTGAGTGGAGGAAGAGCAGCAGAAAATAAGGTTGCCGAAAGAAGGCGAGGTTTTAGGAGTGGTGGTTGCGCTTTTAGGCGGTTCAAGGATGAAAGTGGCTTGCAAGGATGGGAAGGAGCGGCTCTGCCGCATCCCGGGCAAAATTAAAAAGCGCGTTTGGGTGAGAGAGGGGGATGTGGTTTTGGTAAAGCCCCATGAAATAGGCGGGGATGAGCGGGGAGATATTGTGTGGAGATACCTTCCTCTTCAGGTGCAGAAATTGAAGGAAGAGGGGTATCTTGACTAAGCGGCCTCCTAAAGATAAGTTTGTTCTCAAAGAGCGGGAAAAAGTTGAAAGTTTGGTTTTTGACAGGAGGACGCTTTTAAATTTATCAAAACTTATGCGAAAAGGTTTTTTTTCTTCCCTTGACTTTCCGGTCTCTACGGGCAAGGAGGCAAATGTTTTTAGGGCAAGCGGTGAGGATGGCTTCGTGGCTGTGAAGATTTATAAAAAGGAAACAAGCGCTTTTGTGAGGCGATTGGATTATTTGATGGGCGACCCGCGCTTTCAAAAGGTTAAGCATAATCTCTGGGCGTTGGTGCGGCTGTTTGCAAAAAAAGAGTTTAAAAATTTAGAACTGTGCGAGCGGTTGGGGGTGAATGCGCCTCGCCCTTTTTATATTTATGATAATGTGCTGGTAATGGAGTTTTTAGGGGAAGGTGGGCTTCCTTACCCTACTTTAGAGCAAAGAGGTGGGGGCGAGGAGGGCGAACTGGAGGAAATTTTAGAAAATGTTTTTAAACTGGTAAAGGGAGGGTTGGTGCATGCAGATTTGAGCGAGTATAATATTATTGCTGGCGATAAAATGTATTTAATTGATTTTGGGCAGGGTGTGGATCTTTACCACCCCCGCGCATTCTTTTTTTTAGAGCGCGATATAAAAAATGTACTGCGCTATTTTGAAAAAAACGGGGTGAAGCGGGATTTTTCTTCTGTGTGGGCGGAGATTTTGGAATGCGTCCCTCCTGAGTTAAGGAGCCGAGGTCGCATAACCCGGTAGTGCGCTGGTCTTGAGAACCAGTCCCCTCGTGGGGTTGTGGGTTCAAATCCCACCCTCGGCGTTTCGTTTTTTACCGTTTTGCGTTTTGGTTTTTGCCGAATTTTTGGGTTTTTGTTGTGGTTTTAAGGCGGCTTTTTTTGATAAGATTTATAAATATTTTCTAAATCTATCCACTATAGTGTAAGGAAGCAGTTGCTTCCTTACTCGCCTTCAGCCCTGTGCTGAAGGGGTTTGGGCCCTTAAAAAAGCCGCCGTTAATCTTTTTTCGTTGGGCCCTTTATAGGCGGCTCTACGAGGTGAAAATGTGAGAGTGAATTTGAAGAAGTTGGGTGCGGTTGTGGCTGGAGCAACCGTATTGGCCAGTTCCGCAGCCTTTGGTGCCCTCATGTTTGGGGACACCACACTGGTTGACGATAACGGTCAGCCGGTGGCAAAGGTTGTGGTGGGTGAGAGAGCAGCAGTGAGCGACGGTGTTGCGGCTGCTTTGATTGCGGCCGAATTGGCAAGAAACGCCTACAAAACCCAGACCTTGACTGCAGAGCTTTCTGGAGAGCCTGCATGCAGCGTGGAAGGTGCGCCTGCGGCAGGTGATGTGACCTGTAATGTAACCAACGAGAGAGTGAGGTTGAAGTTGACTGTGCCCGGCGCAGCATTGGAAGGCACCTGGACAGGGGACAACTTGATAGGTGACTTTATACACAGGAGATTGATTGACAGGGTGAATGATTCTGTGCCTTCTACAGATACAGATGTGCACTATCCGATGGGTAGCGATGTGTCTGAGAATGCAAACCCCTTCACTGATGGGACTGGAAGCGCATTACCAGGAGCGCCTACTGAAACCAGGCTATTCAGAATAGACGGAAGTATGTTCTCTCCCTTTGAGGACTTCCAGGTAGTTGATACTGACGGAGGGCAAACCTATACTGAGAGACAATATATGTGGTTGCACGGCAACAACAAGTACTCCTCCACAAAGGATGATGTGATTGGTTTCTTAGACCTTATTGCCTACACTGTGAGGTTTGACGGCCCTGGTTCTTCTAATGTGGGTGTTCTTGCCTGTACTCAACCTCAAAATAACGACTACAGTTTCTGTGTAGATTCTGGCGACTCTGCTGATTTGAAGGATGCTACCGAGACCCACAGGGTGAGGGTAAGGTTCTTGGGAAGTGAGTGGATTATAAGTGAGTTGAGACCTCCAAATAGTGACCCCAATCCTGCGACAGCAGGTGATGGTTTAACCAATGAAAATAATTTGGTAGAAGGAGGTTCTGTGAAGTTGGCTAAGGAAGCGGTGGGCGGCATTGTAAACCAAGGTGAATCTTTAGAGGTTGATGACCTTAGATTCCAATTGGATGACCTGGAGGCACACGGTGACACTGTAGGTGCTATTATTTCTGTGTTGGATGCAAACGGAAACATTCTTGAACAGGATGTTATAAGGCCTGGCCAAACAAGAGAGTTTAACATTAACGGTAGGGTTTACAGATTCCATGTATACCAAGTAGCACCTGGTTACACCTTCGGTGCTAAGTGGGCGGATGTTGCGATTTTCAGCGCTGAACTTGAGTGCCGCTCTGGTGAAGATTTGAACGCAGATGAGGACAACAACCCCAACTACAAATGTGTGTTGGGCTGGAAGAACTACAGGCCTCAATCTGCAGTTGCTGACGGTGAGGGTGCAAACCCAGAAGACCCTGATGCTTTGAGAACCATTGTTATCTTCTCTGATGAGATAGACAGAATTTCCAGTTCTGGCGAGGATGAGTTGCTCCCAGGAGATTACCTCTCCATAGTCCAGGACCCAGAGGCATGGAGATTGCAATACCAAGGCCTTACTTTGACCAGCGAGGACAGAGAGTCATTAAGATTCCAGATAAAAACCACTGATAAGACATTGACTATGGATTCTTCTTCCAACTTTGGTCCAGATCCTTCTAACAATCTGCTTGGTAGGTGTATTGTCTTTGCACCTTACATTCTAGTTACTTCTTCAGACGACGGTTTGGTGTTTGAGACAACAGGCAGGTCTGATGCCCCTTCAGGTACCCTCTCTGACTCAGAGTTTATTATTGCTGTGAATACTGGCGGTGATACTGCTGGTAATAATATTGCTGGTGCGGTGTGTGATACCCAAGATGCCTCATCTCCTGATACCCCTAACGATGCAATGGATGAGGATTCCTCTGCTTTTGGATGGGGTAATCTTGGTTCTTACTCTGGGGCTGCAAATACAGGTGATGTACCGCCCGGTTCTGTGTTTATGAGAGTTTCTGGTGATGCTTCAGATTATGGTTTCTTGGCATATCCCTTGGATGCCACGGCAAATGAAGGTCGGTTAGAGGTTCTTTATAGAGAGATTGGGGACGGAGATGCAGGGTTTGGCCTTGGTTCTGCAGGTGATGGTGGTGTGATTAGAATAGTGTATTCAGATTCATTATCTGGTACTGCCAATGACGATGACTATCAGCCCGGTGCTCCTACAGATGGGCTGGTGGACTTGTTGAGCGGAGTTACAGGAGGTACTTACACTGGTGGTCTTAACGGTGATACTGCTAACATGGAAGATGCTGGTGTTGCTGATTTCCTTTTCGCAATTGCAGAGAAGGCAGGAGAGGCAAGTTCTAATGACTTTGTGGACTATTTCATATTCGGTATAGATAGGACTTCTGCGGCTGCTGCAAGTGATGCAACCTTTGATTTTGATTCTGCAGAAGATGCAGCAGGGTCAAGGCCGTTGACTTCCGACAACGAAGAGATTCTCTATGTGCATGCATGGGATGGCGGGCCTACTTCTGGACCTGTAGACAGCGGTGTGGAATTGGTAGAAGAAGGCTACATCTCCGAGAGAGGTTCTGTGTTCAGGAGGATTGACGCGGACACTGTTGAGTTTGACATGGCTCACAAGTTGGGTAAGGCAAGATGGTTCCTCTCCAGCGTTGAAGCTGCTGGTGACGATGCGTCCAGCAGGATTATGGAGCTCAGAGAGGGAGAATCAGAAACATTTGCTGGCGTGACTGTGGAAGTGCTTTCTATTGACCAAGACCTTGCTGACTGTACTGCGGGCGGTGCAGGTGTGAGCTGCAGCGTTGATACCTCTGGCCTCTCTGCAGTTATCTTGCCTGCAAACGCACCCAGCGTGGATGCTGCCTTGCCTTATCAAGGTTCCTTGGGCGACTTGGTAATCCTTGACAGAGATGCAGCAGGTGTAGGCACCCTTATTGCAGTGGGTGGTGACAGAGTAAACAGCGTGACCGCAGAGTTGCTCCAAGATTCTGCAGTGGACTGGACTGCAGAAAGGAAAGTGGTCCGCGAGGTTGTACAGGGTTCCAAGATAGTGGTTGCGGGTGCTGAAGCCCAAGACACTTTAGAGGCAGCAAGAGACTTTATAAGCCAATTGAGAAGAGCATAATTTTTTCTTTCTTTTTTTATGCTTTTTTTTCTCGGAACCTCGGGCGGGATGCCTACCAAGAGTAGGAACCTGCCCGCCATAGGTTTAAGATACCGCAATTTTCTCTTTTTATTTGATTGCGGGGAAGGAACCCAAAGGCAATGCATGAAATATTCTTTTCCTTATGGCAGTATAGATGCCATTTTCATCTCCCACTCTCATTTAGACCATTTTTTAGGCGTCTATGGCTTGTTGGAAACCTTTTCGCTTACACACCGCACCAAGCCGCTTTCCCTTTTCTTCCCTGATAAGGCGCGGTTTAAACGCTATTCTTTTTTAAATGTAAAAGAAATCTCTGATGGCCCTCTTTTAGAAACCTCTTTTTTCACCATTTCTGCTTTTCCGGTGGAGCATGAAAAAAACAGTTTTGGCTTTGTTTTTCAAGAAAAAGATAAAGTAAAATTTTATGAAGAAAAGGCAAAATCCTTGGGCATAAAAGGGCCTTTGTTTAGGGAGATTCAGGAAAAGGGCTGGGTGGTTGTTAATAATAGAAAAATCCTTTTAGAAGAGGTTTCTTGGCTGAAAAAAGGCAAAAAAATTGTATACACTGGCGATTGCATTCCCTCTTCCCGCTTGCTCGCTGAGGCAAAGGGTGCAGATATCCTTATCCATGACTGCACCTTTTCTAATGCGCTTAAAGAAGAGGCAGAAAAAAGAAAGCATTCTACCCCTGAAATGGCTGCAACGGTTGCCAAAAAAGCAGGAGTTCGTCTGCTTATTCTCACCCACTTTAGCCCGCGTTATAAGGATGAAAAGGAGTTGGAAAAGGAAGCAAAGGAACTTTTCCCCAACTCCATAGCGGCGCATGATGGCTTTACTTTGAAGATTGACGGATTCTAAACTTTTTAAACCATTTTGCCAGCAAGAGAAACAGCAACTTTCTTTTCAGCACCGCCTTTATCTTTTTTAGTTTTTTCTTTATCTCCCTGAATTTTCTTTTAATCTTCTCTACTTTTTTAATCCTCTTTTTTATCTCTCTTCTTATCAACATTTTTAT
>JALWZW010000062.1 GCA_026992595.1 Microcaldota archaeon
CGATTATTGCATGGAAACTGTTCCATCTGAGAAGGCAGGAAAAAATACCCCCCTTCATTCTTTTAGTGGAAGAGGCGCACAACTTTGCATCGCGCGAAGGAGGGCGGGAGGATGCAGTGGCGCGGGGGATTATTGAAACAATAGCAAGAGAGGGGCGGAAGTTCGGCGCCTCGCTCTTTTTAATAAGCCAGAGGCCAGTTAACCTAAGCACCACCGCGCTTTCTCAATGCAACACACACATATTAATGCGCATCACAAACCCTAACGATTTAGAGCATATAAAACAAAGCGCAGAAGGGCTGGACAGCAGAGCGATCAACTCGCTAACCTCTCTGATGACAGGCGAAGCGGTCATTGTGGGGGAAGCGGTCAATTTCCCTGTTTTTATAAAAGTTAGAGAGAGGAGGTCAAGGAAAGAGGAAAAAGGGCAGGCGTTAGAAGAGCAAGCAAAAAGATTTGAAGAGAGAGAGGAAGAGAGGAGAAGCAAGGCAGAGGCGTTTTTGTAAAATATAAAATGATTTTCCTCTAATTTTTAGACGATGGATTTTTCTAGGTTTATAGCCAGCGCATTGACCATTCCCGCGCCTTCGCGCATTAGAAAAAGAGCGGTGCTATTTGCGCACATCCTCTACCTGCATATAAACAATATGAACGGCAGCATAGATGCCTCTATAATAATCTCCTTAAACAAAGAAAAGCGGTTTATAGAAGGGGAGGTGGGCCACTGCATTTATTTAGAGTATCTCAAAGAGATAAGCAAAAAACTAAACAAACAAAAATTGAAAGTGTGTAAAAGATATGAGATATTAGAAGAATTTCATAAAATGAAGGGAGTGGTTGAAGATGGTTGTATTAAGAGAGCGGCCCTTAAGGATAGAATGGGAGAAAGAGTTAAAAATTAACGGAGAGGTTAGGAGCCCGTTGGTGCGCAGATATGGGGAGATGAAAGCGCTGTTTTTAGAAGAAGCAGAGTGGGGGGAAGATAAAGCGCTCTACTACATTTATAGAAAAATTCACCAAGAAGGAGAGATAAGGGTGGATATTACGGTTATGAAAGATGAGGTGGTGGGAAGGGAGAGGAATAAAACTTATGGGCACAGCCACCCCTACCCAGAAATATACCAAGTGCTTAAAGGAAAGGTGCTTTTTATTCTTCAAAAAGAGAGGAGCGATGGGGCGCACGACGCGCTTTTGGTGGATTGCAGCGAGGGAGAGGTGCTTATAATACCGCCTAATTACGGCCATGTAATGGTGGCAAAAGAAGAGGCGATAACTGTAAACGCAGTATATGCAAAGGCGCAGAACAATTATGAAGAATATAAGAGGAAAAGAGGGGCGGCGGTTTATTATTTAAGCGATGGAAACATAGTTCAAAACACCAACTATCTTTTAGGAGAGGTGGTGAGAACAGGGGCGGAGAGGATAAATAGGGCGGTGGGGTTTGAGTGTAAAGATTTATTAGAGGAACTGTACCGCTCCCCTGAAAGTTTTGCGTTCTTGGAAAGGCCTAAAATTCTATTTTAACCTCTCTTACCACGCGCACCTTTCCCTGCACAAACCGCTCATTGCCGCCACCCCCGCCTCCTAACTGCTCCTTTAATTGGGCTAAGAGGTGGAGAGCGCGGCCCTCAGCACTTACGCATATAAAGTAGCCCTCTCTGTTCAATATGCAGGCGCTTTTCTTCCTCTTAAGCAGTTGCCCTGCCAAATCCTGCAGTTCCTTTTGCCCTAAATCCACCACCGCCACTATGCGATCCTTTGACTCAAAATCCTTCACAAGGTGAGAAACCAACTGCGCCCTCAACCGCTCAATCTCCTTCTTCTGCGCCTTCCACTCATCAAAAAAGCGCTGTGCGGTCTTTATAAGCACCTCTTCCTGCACGCTGAACACTTTAGCGGTATCGTGAAGCAGATGCTCCTTTTGCTGCGCATCCTCCACCGCTTTAGTACCGCACTTAAACACTATGCGCTCCACCCCATCCCGCACGCTTTCCTTTCTAACAATACGGAAATAGCCGATTTCACCTGTGTGCTTAAGGATGCTGTGGGTACCCCCACACGCCTCATGGTCTATACGCCCAATACTCACCACACGCAACTCCTTGCCAGGCACCGCGCCGCCCTGATAGAGGCGGAAGCCATACTTCTGCTCTGCCTCTATGCGCGAAAGCACCTCTGTTTTTATAGGAAGATTTTTCATAATATATTCATTAACGCGCATCTCTATAGCGTCCAACTCCTTATCGGTAAGTTTTTTGTAATGGGTGATATCTAAATGCGCTTTATCCTCATCTTTATGCGCGCCTGCCTGCCAAATATGCCTTCCCAACACTTCGCGGCAAACAGCGTTTAAAAGATGGGTGGCGGTGTGGTGGCGCGAGATAACAATTTTTCTCTCTAAATCCACCCACCCCTCCACTTTCTCCCCTTTTTTAAATTTTGAAGGGTCTGCCACTTTGTGGAAAACCACCCCTCCTTCTTTCCTTACATGAAGGACAGGCACGCCGTTCAATGTGCCCCTATCGCAAACCTGCCCGCCGCCCTCTGGATAAAAGGCGGTGCGGTCCAAAACCACCTCCTCTCCTTCCACCCCAAGCACCACCGCTTCAAAGCGGTCTATTTTTTCATAATAAAGCACCTCTGTTTTTGGGTAGGAAGGCGCCACACTGGTGAAACGCGCCTCTCTCCTCTCCTCCTTCTCCTTCACCAACTGATAAAAATTGCCTGGGATTTCCACCTCCACCCCATTTTCCTTAGCAATCTCATAAAGAGTATCGGGAGGGATGCCGTGGCTTTTATAAAGCATTATAACCTGCTCCTTCCCAATTCTCCCTTCGCCCACGCGCTCCTTATTAACATCCCCCTTCACCTTTTTCGCCCTTTTCACCACGCTTATTATAACAGAGCGCGCATGCTCCTTTGTCTTAACATATTTTTTCCGCTCTTCCTCAAAAACAGGAAGAAAGGTCTCCACCCCCTCTTTCAAATGAGGGAGGAGGGGCTGTAAATAATCAGCGTGCAGTTCTGCCACCTTTCCCCAATCAATCTCCAGCCCAAAGCGCTCTTCAAACCCAAAAATGCGCCTTACCAACATCCTTAAATTATAACCGCCTCCTGTATTGCTGGGAAGCATGCCGTCAGTTATGGCTAAAAGAAGTGTTTTTGTATGGTCCGCGCACGCATAGAGCGCCTGCAACCTTTCCAATGCGCCTGTCTCCCCTAACAACTCCTTAACCCGCCTGCGCTCTCTTTCCACATCCTCCACTTCCTCTTCATCTAAGCCAGCAGAAAGCCGTGCATATTTAAGCATCAAATCGCGCTCTACCACCACTCCCTCCTGCTTTTTCATCCATGCGATAACAGGGCCAAAAACCACTTCATAACTGGTAGGGTCTCCAGTAGTTATCCATGCAAGGCGGCTCAAACCTGCGCCCATGTCAATGACTTTGGTGGGCAGTTCCCTAAAGCCCTCGCGCTGCTCTTCAAACTGCATAAAAACGCAGTTGCCCAACTCTAAGCCGCGCACAAAATACTCCATAGAGGGCCCAAAATTACCCCCTCCAGCCCACACATCCTCTTGGAAAACAATCTCTTCAAGCGGTATCCCTAACTCCTGCAAATAATTAATATCATGAGAGAGCGCCTCATTTTTCCAATAGAAAAGGCCGGTGCGCGGAGTGTTGAAAGCATGCTGGCCTATCATTATAAAATTGGTATAATGCCTGCCTGTAACGCCCACATTATTCACATCTGAGAATCTAATACAGGGCTGGGGGACTATTAAAGGGTTGTGGGGCGGCTCCAATTCGCCATTAACCACATAAGGTTGGAAGTTGTTTATAGAGGCAATGGTGAAATAAAGGTCATCTCGCCAGCGCGCCACAGAGGGGTAGGGTTTTACAAAGC
>JALWZW010000063.1 GCA_026992595.1 Microcaldota archaeon
TAATGATTAATGCAAAAAAACTATTAAAACGCATGGCGAAAGGTTTTTAAAACAAGGTTCAAAAAAGGCATTAGGGAATTTGGTTAAAAAACAATTACCCTTTGCCTTTCCTTGTCCTCGCAGCCAGCTCCTGCTTTACAATCTCCTTATATTTAGGCACCCATTCCGCCCAAGCACGGGAAAATTCAATATCTCCGGTTTCGCTCTCTAAAGAGGCCAAATGTCTATTTGCTTCGGTATTTACTCTTAACACAAAATCTAATTCTAACAACAGTTTATCCTTCAACTCCAAACTTGTCTTATAAATTTCATAAAACATTTTACCTTTCCAGAACGCTTGAAGAATATACTGCTCAGGAGCTATGCCGCTTTCCTCGCTCCTCCTCATCAAAGCAGGCGGGATAAACGCTATATCCAGATCCTTCTCCAACCGCTTTAAATCCACTTTGGAAAAATCAAAGAAAGTAGATTCCTCATTGCGAATGAATTTTGCCACCCAGGTGCATTTTTCAATGCTTGAGCCGCGCCTAAATCTGAATACTTCCACAAACTTCTTCTCATCCAAATCTGACTCATACTCAAATCCAAGCACCCTATAAATCCTTCCCTTCCTGCCAAACTTTATCTTTTTTAAGAAAGTATAGCGATCGGTTGCAAACATGCTCGCGGCAGGCACTCCGAACACCAACTCTAACCTGTCCTGAACATCGCGCAAAGATTCTGCGTGAAGGTTATAGAGCAAGAAAACGCCGGGCTGGGTATTTAAAAGGTTTATAATACCCTGCACTGCAACGCGAGAGCGCACCTCATTAATAATAAGGGCAGCGTCACCCATCCTTAAAAGAGCATTTGCCATAGCAACAAGGTCAAGAGGGCCGCTTTTTTGATAGCCCACCGTTTCTATCTCAGAACTCTGCACCCGCGCAGCACCTATGTGAAAACCTCTCTTTCTAAAAGCGCGCACAGGAATTTCCTCTATATCCTGAATAGGAATAATCCTCCTTTTGGTACCTATAGAAGTTATTTTGGCTGCTGTGAAAGAGGTCTTCCCCACGCCTTTTAATCCCAACACCGCCTCACTACAGCCCAAAGTTACTAAAACATCATCATACCCCGCAAAGAAAGGAGTGAAAGAATGGAAATAGAGATATTGAGGATAGGTAAAGGGCTGTTCTTTCATAATACGCAAAGCGCCTTGAAGTTCGCCAAAGGTAGCGGGAGGGCGCTGGAGATGGCAGCGCATAGAGAGGCGCTTTAAAACCACATCCACGATGGGGTGCGCATCATCAAACCTTTTTCCCTTTTCAGCGCTTTTCACAATATTCTTAAACGCCCTTTCCAAAAGATCTCTATTATATCTGAAGAGAGTATGACATAAACCAAATTTGGTGTGTTCAATATAAATGGGCGAATTTTCGCTATCAATATAAATATCAGTGATATGCTCTTTATCAAGCGCCAAATTTTCTAAATGCGCGCCCATGCCTACAACCCATGCCGCGCACTCCCGCCCCATAGAAAGCGCTTGTTCTGGAGTTATTTTTATTCCTTCCATAAACGCCTTGTCAAGGAAATATTGCCTATACTCCCTTGTCTTTATATCCATTATTATTTCCCACTTAACATTTTGGAACTGCTCCTTAAACTGCGCGTTTATGGTTTTTTTAAGCAACTGCTTCAAGGGCTTGGGCAAATTTTCAATACGTTCGTTGCGCTGTACATAGAGATAGGCCTCAGAATGGGGAAGTTCATAGATCTGGACCTTTATACCGTAAGGAAGGGTATAGGAAGCGTCAGGATCCTTTAGCGGCTTTGCTTCAGGCGGGATATCTAAAAGGAGAGAGGGGATGAAATAAAGGGTTCTCAGCCCTACCAGCCTTAAAAACGCCTCCCTCAAATCACCTGTTTCTTTAACCAGGTTATAAAGACGAGTCGCTTTAAACCTCTTCAGAATACCTGCAATCCATGCCTTAAAGGTTCTGTGCCCTTTCAGAAACACCGATCTTTCAGGTTCTGGTTCTTGGTATTCCTCCAAATAGCGCGCTGCGGTGAGAGGATTAAGGAAAACATATTCATAGAATTTCTTAAGAATATTCTTCCTATCTGTGTAGTGGGGGTCCTGCTTCAACCCATAAATATCCTCTCTGAGCATAATAACTTCTAACTGCTTTATAAAAGAGGCATATTGAGTAAGCACAGCGGTCTTTTCCTCATCCAACTCAACAACAATCTCTTCCTCATACCTAATGGTTTTTATCTTGGTTTCCTGGGTCGCCAAATCCTTTAAATGGATGTTAAGAAATTCTGGGGAAGCAAATTCATAAGGACATTTAGAAAGGTCCACAATAGCCCGCTGCCCTTCCAAATAAAGGTTACACATGAAAATGAAAACGAAGAATTATTTTTTAATCCTTCTTCCCCGCCTCTTCTTTCTTTTTCTCGCGCCGCTCTCAGAACACAAAGAAACCGCCTCAGAAGCATTGCAAGCCGCTCCCCTGCACTCAGTTCGCATGAAAGCTGATTCTCCTGGCCTATAAAGCGCAGCGTTGCAACCGTCCTCCACAACAAGCAGAATGCCCTTCTTCCCATCTTCTACTTTCTTCGCATCTTCTAAAATGTACGCACCTTTGTCTAAAGGATAAAGATCTGGAGGGGAAAGCGTATCCCTAATCCTTTTTCCCCTGTCTCGCAGATACCTATAACAATCTCCGCTTTCTTGTTTTTGAAGAAGATAAAGACCTATCTCAGAAGAAGGCTTAAGATAAAGCTTGCCTTGGCTGCACACCACCTCAGGATGCTCTTTAAAAATAGGCGAAGGAGGTTGTTCCTCCATTTTGCCTCTGAAAAGAAGCAGAACTGAAGCTAAAGCGGCCAATGAGGCCAACCATACAAAATATTTAAAACCTGTTTCTTTTTTTACTGAGCGATAAATATCAGAAGGAATAGAGATGGAGTTTCTCAACTTAATGCTGCGGGCTGCTGCCATCTGCCTTATATCTTTTTCCAACTCCTCCAAAGAAGGGCGGTTATTATGGTCTTCCTCTAAAAATCTCTCAAACAGCGCTGAAAAGTCATCCCCAACTTCCACCCCGCTATTCTCTGCCAGCCATTTAGCGCTTTTTACAATGGAATAAACATCAAACTTTTTCATAAACTCTTTATCAAAAATAACCTGAGGCGGAGAATCGCAATTCAAAGGAGGAGGGGCAAAATCAGGAGTGTAACCGGTGATGAAATACTTACCATTAGTAAAAGGTCGGGGGAGGGCACCAAAATCAATAAGCACCAATTTTCCCCTATTCTTTTCAGAATGAGGATCCACTAAAATATTCTGTGGCTTGATATCGCAGTGGAAAAAAGGGTGGCCCTTATTTTTCCTATACCATCTATCTATCTGGCTGAGTTTGTTTGCCAAAAACCACATCATCACAAGAAGGGTTTCTTCAACATAGCGCCTTTTATCCTCTCCCTTCAACCTTTTGCACTGCTCTCCAAAAATATAAGAAAGGTTGCCCGCCATGTACTTAACAACAATGCGATTATTTTCAGCCACTTCAACCTCTTCAATATCCCCAATACCTGCAGCATTTAACTCATCTACTAAAGCTTTCTCTTCTTTCGCATCTACACCGCGTAGGAGCGTTTTTAATATATAAAGGGTTTTTCCCTCTCTCACAAGAAGAACTTTCTTCTGGCCTCCCTCTTCTATACTTTCCACAACCTCAAAAGACCGGTCCCCTACCCTAATCTGGCCTAGAGGCCCATCTTCCTGAGGATTTTTTACGATATTTCTTCCTCTACCAGAACGCACTTTTACATCTTCCTTTCTCTCTACCCTTCTAAGCATGTTATAAATTATGAAGAATAATGTTTTTATAGTGATGCTAACTGTGTGGGAGCGTTTTCCACCGCTTTCCTTGCACGCGCAACCGCTTCTTTAATCTCTTCCACTGCCGCGGCCTCATTAATAGCCAAGCGTTCCATTATAGAAAGGAGACGGCGGGTATCAGGCCGCTTGGAAGGATTAAGAAAGAGCGCGCTTTTTACCGCTTCTTTTAAAGCAGGGGGAATGTTCGCTCTCTCCAACTTCTCCTCATCACACACCACCACATCCTCTCTCTGCTTAGAAGCCATAAAAAGGTCAAAAAGGAATTTTGGTAGGTTGCTTTTCAGCTCTGCGCCCTTTCCATCATTTTTTCTGTTAAGAGCATAATAATCAGCGTTAGGGTAAGAAGAAAAGAGCAGGTAATACATCAAGCAACCCCACCCATAAATATCAGAATAGGTGCCAGAAAACTGAGAGGAAGTTAGTTGTTCCGGCGAGGAGCGGGAAGGATTTCCCATAATAATGCCTGGGTCGGTCTCTTCAACATCCTCTTCAGAGTTATACTTAACCAATCCAAAATCAATGATCTTCACTTGCCCTTCTTTAGAAAGAACCACATTTTCCATATAAATATCTCGGTGAATAATGTTGTTTTCGTGAAGATAAGCAAGTCCTTTCAACACCTCTCTCGCTATATAAAGGCGCGCGTTAAGAGAAAGGTTTTCTGCCTTGGCCTCTTTTAAGTTAGCGCCCTCAATATATTCGCTAATTACCGCAAAAGCAGGCAGGCCCCTGCACTCACATACACCACCTCCTAAAACCCTCATTAAATTAGGGTGCTCTCTGCCAGCCATTCCCGCTTCCCTTCGCGCACGGAGAGAATGGTTACTGCATATTTTTACCGCTACCTTCTTTCCTTCCCATTGAGAGAGCCAAACCTCTCCCATACCTCCCTTGCCCAACCGCTCCTTTAAAGGAAGAGTTACCTGCCTCTCCCCTAAAGTGATATAAATATAAGCGCCTTCTTTAAAAGAAGGAAATCTCCTTCTAAACCTCCCAAACCTAACCCGCACCTTATTAGCAATAGATGTTTGCATACTGTTATTTATTATGTATTTTTGTGTTTAAAAACATTACCCTTTGAGAGCAAAACTGCAAAGGCAGGACGAGTCAAAGTATAGCCCAAAATAGCGCCTAAAATAGCAGATTCCGCAAACCCAATAACCTCAACTAACCCTGAAAACATAAGAGGAAGCATTGTTAAAGATGCAACGGTAGCGTTGGTCTTTATTATATCAAAAGCCAACCTTACCCCTTCCTCTCTTCTTTTCTTTATCTCATCAGTTATCACTATCTGCGCATCCACACCGGTCCCCACCGCAGCAATTATACCTGCCATGGCAGCCAAATCAATGGTAAAGGAACCTAAGATAGCTACAAGGATAAGAAGTTCTGCCAAACTAATAGCCAAAATAAGGCCTATTAACTTTAAGTCATGGTACCTGAGGGCTATAAAAACTGCTATGGAGAGAAGGGCCAAACCCAACGCAACCACACTCATCTCTAAAAATTTAGAGCCCAGCGTGGGCGGGACTGAAGTTTCAGAACCTAAATTTATTTTTACTGGGAAGGCACCTCCCTTTAATATAGATTCCACCTCACGCACCCTTTCTCTCGCCTCTTCTGCACGCTCAGAAGGATTAACAGAAGAAACAGAGCCGGTGATTGTAAATGAATAGGTAGGAACTCCTGAAGTGATTTGGGGGGAGAGGGTAGGCGCGCTTAAAAGCCCTATTGCCTCAAACCTATTTACAATAAGAAGGCCATTGGGCAATCTTACAAACTCTGGCGTCATTTCCGCATAAGTGGCGTTTTCCATTGTTAGCTCAGCGGCGCTGTCTATCAGGATGTTGCCCGAATAAGAGAGATTGCCAACATCTTCAGCCACCACCACCTCAACCTCTTTGCCTTCTAATTTAAGAGCATCCCTGATCGCACCTAACCCTTCATTAAAAGTAGCGCCCGGCGGGAGAGTGCGGGCAAGGGTTGAATTAGAGATTATAAGTACATCTATCTCAGGCCTATCTAAAAATAAATAAATAGGATAATTGGCTTTTCCAAAAGCAGCCCTTGCAAACTTTGCACCCCCTTCTTTATCTACAGAAAAGGAAACTCCCCAGTCAGCCCCGCCCACCTCCTGCGGAGTAGCGGGCCTTATAGATTGCTTAAAAATATTATCTCCGCTTAGCGCTTCCTTCCCATCCACCACTGCCTTAAAAACTCCCTGCTTTGAAAGGGTGGATTTAATATTATCTATAGTGTCACGGTCTGTAGAAGCGATCTCCACATATATACGCTCATTTCCAATAGCGCGCACCTTTGTTTGCACAAGCCCAAAAGCGCTTGCCCTAGATTTTATTGCATTCACCAACTGCGCCATAGTTTGCTGGTCAACAGGGCGTTCCAAGATAATAGGAATGCGCGTACCTCCTGAAAAGTCAATTCCAAAGTTTATAGAATGAACTGCAATGTTTAGCACAGCCAATAACAGCATGAAGGCAAGCGCAAGCAACCTAATCTCTGGCTCTTTCCAGAGCAAAGAGGCACCGCCAAAAACAAAAACGCTTAAAATGAGGACCAATCCTGCAATGGTGGCAGGAGAGGAAACAACAGCATAAGCAAAGCCAGCCAACAGCACAATGAGAAGTTCTCTTTTCATTTTCTCCCCTCTTTCAACCAAAGTAAAAGCACCGCGTTTATACCCCATGTAGCGAACATATCCCCAACCAAGCCAGCAATAGCCACACCAGCAATCTCAAAATAAGTGGAGACACCGCCCACCAATCCCACCAAAAATATAGCTACAAAGGCAATAAGGCCTGTCAAACTCATGGTAAGCCCCGTCTTCATTGCATCATAAGCATTTTCCTTAGGGTCTCCGCCTCGCTTTACAACCCTGCTTGTAAGCAGAATATCAGTATCTAGCGAATACCCCACAAGCATCATAAGCGCGGCAAAAGAAACCAAAGTAAAAGGAATGCCAAAAGCGCCCATCGCACCTAATGCAAAAATAATATCAGAAAGCGCTCCTATAAGCACCGCAAGCGTAGGGCCCAATGTTCTGAAAAAGAGGAAAACGATAATGGAGCTTAAGACAGTAGCGATAAGCGCTGCGTTGATGACAGAAGAGATAAATTGAGCAGAAAGAAGAGGGCTTACCCGCTCAATGCTTAAAGAGCGGTAGGAAAAATTGCGCTCTGTAAGTGATTGAATGGAGCGCATCTTATTTTTGAAATAATTATTGTAATAATTGAGGAAAAGGTCTTCCATTTCATTTAAAGATTGGGGCTGGGTATAAGGAGAGGAAGAAAGGGCGGCCGCTTCCCTTAATATCGCTTTCAGTTCCTGTTTTTTCTCATCAAGCTGAGCTACCTCACCTGTATAAGATCTTATTTCCAACTCTACTGTTTCCTCAAAAAGCGAATTAAAGCGTTCCCTTAACTCCTCCATGCGCAAATCCTCTTCAGAAAGAGGGATAAGGACCTCCACGCTATAACCCTCGGAGATAGGGGAAACGGTCACCTCCCCTCCCAACGGCGCATAAACCGCTTGAAGCGATTGAATGTCAGCATCCTCCATCCTCATGCTTATAAGAGTTCCTCCCCTAAAATCAACACCCATCTTTATCTGAGGGATAAAATAAAGGCTAACAAGAATAAGGAGTAGAGGGGGTATCATAAGTAAGCGTCTATCAAAATTATAAATGTTCATTACATCTCTATTCAAACAGAACATTAAAAAAAGGTGCTTTTTGCATAATAATATGCCAAAAATAGCTTCGGTGTGGGCGCGAGAGGTGTTAGATTCTCGGGGTAATCCTACAGTAGAAGTGGAGGTCTTTTGTGATGGTCTAATGGCTTCTGCCATCGCACCTAGCGGCGCATCCACAGGAAAGCACGAAGTAAAAGAATTGAGAGACGGCGGGGCAAGATATAGAGGGAAAGGGGTGCTGAAAGCAGTAAAAAATGTGAGGGAAAAAATAGGGCCCGCGATTGTAGGAATGGAAGTGAGCGATCAGGAAGCGATAGACAGTAGAATGATGGAATTGGACGGAAGCAGAGATTTGAGCATTTTAGGGGGTAATGCGGTTGTTGCCACCTCTATGGCATGCTTAAGAATGCGCTCTTTAATTGAAAAAAAGCCGCTTTTTCTTTTATGGGGAAAGGCCAAACTTCCTTATCCGCTTTTTAACATAATAAATGGGGGAAAACATGCAGGAAATGATTTGGCAATACAGGAGTTTATGGTGGTGCCTCAGCAAAAGATGTTCTCAGAAAGATTGAGGTGCTGTGCAGAAATATACCATGCGCTTGGAGAGTTGCTGAGCGCTAAATATGGCAAAGGGGCTAAAAATGTAGGAGATGAGGGCGGGTATGCGCCCCCTATGAAGAATACTTATGAAGCGCTAGAGATGCTGGAAGGAGCAATAGAGGAAAGCGGCTATAAAGGGGAGGTTAAACTTGCCTTAGATTGCGCGGCTACCACATTCTATAAAAACGGTAAGTACCAAATAGACGGGCAAAGGTTTAGCGGGGGAGAACTGTTGGATTTTTACTTGGATATTGTAAAAGGATACCCCATATTTAGCATAGAAGACCCCTTTGAAGAGGAGGATTTTGAATCCTTTGCAAAATTAAAAGAGAAAGGGGTTAATGTGGTGGGAGATGACCTAACGGTAAGCAATCCCCAACGCGTTAAAACTGCGATAGAAAAAAGCGCCATCTCTTCCATCATCCTGAAAGTAAATCAGGTAGGCACCATCACACAAGCGCTCAAAACAGTAGAAATATGCAGGGAAAATGGCGTAAATGTGATTGTGAGCCATCGCTCGGGGGAAACTGAAGATACATTTATAGCAGATTTTGCGGTAGGGCTAGGGTGCGGGTATATAAAAAGCGGTGCGCCCTGTAGAGGAGAGAGAACCTGCAAATACAACCAACTTTTAAGGATTGAAGAATATTTAAGCGTTTAAAAAACCTATTTAAGTATTTAGTATGTTTATTATTTTATACACTTAACCCTCCATAGCTCAACGGTAGAGCGGCCGGCTGTAGATTGGGTAGTAACCGGCAGGTTCCCGGTTCAAATCCGGGTGGGGGGATTTATTTTTTGGGGGTTTCTAAATTTAGATTCTCTCCCTTATACCTCCCTTCATAACCCTCGCTAACAGGCCTTACCAACTTTATAAAAATTAGCTGTGCGATGCGCGCCCCTTTGTGAATATTTATTCCATGAGGGTTCTCTACTAAAAGCAAAGATTCCCCCCTTCCCTCATAGCCAGGGTCCCACACAGCGCCGCACAAAGTGGCACCGCACCTCAGCAGAGAGGAGCGAGGGAAGCAAAGCGCAGCGCGGTCTTTGGGAATGTGCACATATTCGCCAAAAACTATTTTATAAGCGCCTTTTTGCAAGCGCCACACCCCATCTTCACAAGGTACTTCCTCGCAAGCGCTCAAAACCCTTTTTCTATTATCAAAATCAAGAGTGCCTGCGCTTTTAAAAGCCAAAATGGAAGCAACGGTTAAATCAATACCGCAGGGCTGTTTTTGGATAGGGTGAACATCTAACTCTAAAAGCTCTTTAGGAATAATCATGAAGAATAAAAGCAAGGCAGGGTTTAAAAGCGTTGCATAAAAAGTGATTTAAAAAACAATCCCGCTGCAAAGGGAGAGTTTTTTAAATATAAACAGCGCGCTATCTGTAAAACCAACGCCACCCTTCCACCAAATGCACCCTATAACCGCGGCGTTCTAGCTTTTTAATAAGTGCGTGCTGTCTTTCTGTAAGAGAGCGTCCCCATTTACATTCAAAAACCTCATTGCCAACCACAAAATCAAGTTCCGCCCCATCTTCTATGTAATAAAAAGGAGTTTTTTCCATCAACTCTAAAAACACCAAATTCTCAAAATTAGCGCCCAAAGAGTAAGAGCCGGTAAGAGCATATCTAAAGCCCACATCAGCCACATAAACCTTTTTAGGCGAATAGATGCGCTCATTATAAGATTTTGACCACCTATAAATGGTATGCACCAATTCTGCCTCCTCCAATACACGCACATACTCCTCCGCTGTCTCCTCCTTTACACCCAAAACCTTAGAGAGTTTTGAATAGGTTATAGGTTTTCCCACCCGTGCTAAAAGCAGTAGGAAAAGTTCCTTTAACTTTTCCGGTTTATGGATACGGCGCATTGCCACATCTTTCATAATAATATCCTCTGCAAGATTGACCAGATAGTTAGGGTCGCTGCGCAAAATATATTCAGGCACTCCGCCCTCTCTCATATAATCCTCAAAATACCGCTCAAGAAGGTGAGGTTCCTCTGTCCGCTTCTTTTTAAACTGGAGATACTCTTTAAAGGAAAGGGGTTTGATGCGCAGGGTGTGGGCACGGCCTGTTAAAAATGCTTTTTGGTCCTTCAGCGAAAGGGAAGAAGAAGAGGTGGCAAAAATCTTTACATTTTCGCTATCATTGATCACCTTAAGCCATTGAAAGATGTTGGGACTGTAAAGAATTTCATCTAAAAAGAGGTAGATGCGGTCCCCTCTGCCCAATTCATGCATCTTTCTAAACTCCCTCAAAATTTCATCTAAAGAATGCTGCTGAATAACCGGGTGGTCAAAGGTTGCATAAAGAATGTGAGAGGGCTTTTGAAAAGAGAGCAAATAAGCAATGAACTGCTTTAACAAGGTGGTCTTCCCAATCCTTCTTAACCCCACTAAAAAGGTGATTTCAGGGCGGTTGAGCGCCTCTTTCATGCGTTCCAAATAGCGAGAGCGGGCGATGCCCGGCGCCCTGTACTCCTCCTCCCACCAAATATTATAATTGTACAAAACCTCGCGTAAGTGCATAAAAGAAAAAGAGGAAATCTATTTAAAAAACAATCCCCCTATAGCGGGAGAGTTTTTTAAATGAAAAAGCAAAAAGCACAAAAAAGAGAAAAGAGAAAAAATAGCGATGATGGGAAAGGGCGCATACTTAAAGCGCATCTTAGCCAAAATGTCTATTAAACCCAAGGTAAAAAAAGAACTGGAAGGGACCACTCCGCCCTCTGTATTCATAGGAAGCGCCCACTACCCTTATGTATATGCAGGGCCCATGCTCACAGAAGCAGAGGAAAGCGCTCTTTTTGATTATCCAGAAAAATGGGTGGAGATACCTCAGCAGAAGATTATAGAATTCAGGATGAATCTAATAAGAGGAAAAAGAAGGGTGAAAGTGGATAGAATAGATAGATATGTGGAGCTGTTGCAGGAGGCAGTGCTGAGCGCAAGAGAGGTGGACAGCGAAGCGCAGTTTAAAAACATTTCAGGCGCGCTGCGAATAGAGGACGAGAGCGCTTACGGCCCCAGCGGCACATTGGAAAGGTGGGAGATAGCGCCTGCGCGCTGGGAGCATAACTTAGAAAAGGTTTTTTATGACGAGCAAAAAGCAGGGGAAGCGATAGTGGAATTATATAGCAGAGGGGTACCTCTTTCTAAAATCCAAAAGGCGCTTTCTGTTGGCGCAATGGGCGTGAAGAGAAAATTGGTCCCTACTCGGTGGGCAATAACCGCTGTGGACAGCATTATAGGAGAGCACCTATTTTCAGAAGCGCGCTATTCAGAAGGTTTAGAGGAATATTTGCTTTACCAATTTGAGAACCACAACAACCACTTTGCAATAATCCTCACCCCGCCGCCCTGGCAATATGAATGGATTGAAGCGTTTATAGAGGTGGCGGGGGAGAGAACCGCAATATTTTCTGATTTTGAGGAAGGGAAAGGAAAGAAAGAATATTCATGCGTGGGTGGATGCTACTATAGCTGCAAACTCGCCATTCTAGAGCATATGAAAAAAAACAAATTCTTCGGAGGCGCCTTTGTGCTTAGAGAGGCAAGAAAGGGATATGTGCCTTTGGGCGTTTTTACTGTTAGGGAGAATATGCGCGCTGCGCTAAAAGAAAGGCCTAAACGCTTCCCTAACTTAAAAGAGGCGTTGAGAGAAGCAGCAAAATCGCTTCAATTGCCGCTCACCACCTTCCTCAACCACAGCCGCCTGTTAGCAAAGGCGCTGCGCACCCAACAAACCACATTGGCGCTATTTAGGTAGGGAGAATGGCAGGAATAAGGATAGGGAGGTATAGGCATTATTTTGATAGGATTGTAATTACGCGGGAGGGGATAAGAGGGCAGGAGGGAGTGCCGCGGAGATTGAGCGGATTGTTGGAGGAGGTTACGAGAGAGGGAGAAAGGAGAGGGGTGCAGGCAGAGGTATTAGAGCTTTTAAGGGCGTTTCAAACCAGCAACAACCCATACATTATAATGTTTTTAAGAAGAACTTTGGCGCTTTTAAGAGAAAGAGAGGGGGAAGAGTTAAGAGCAAGATTAAGGCAGGTTACGCGCCTCATCCCGCTCTTTAGCAGCACCGCAGATGTGCTTCCTTATTTAGCGCGGACGGGGGGCAGAAGGATGGGGTTCGTATATGTTCTGGGAGTGCTGACAGGATGCCAATGCCCTAGAGAGTTTTTAAAACTATACGCTAATTTGCGGCCCTCCCGCCAACGCCCCTTTTGGCTCCAACTCCCACTAAAAAACATAAGGAGGCATTCGCACAGAAGAAGGATAGAGGCGTTAGAGAAGGGAAGAGGAGAGG
>JALWZW010000064.1:0-7495 GCA_026992595.1 Microcaldota archaeon
CCTTGCACAAGGTGCAATCTCTAAGCTTTCTCTCCAAATACTCTCTCCTCAATCTCATTTGCTCCTCAAACTTCTCTCTAGACACTCCAGCAACCATATCTTCAGAAACATCAGAAGGGAGAGAAGCGGAGAAGTAGAGGGAGGATAAGAATAAGAAGAGCAGAATAAAAGCGGCAAACCGCATGTAGAATAGATGCGAGGGAGGTTTAAAAAGGTTTGCAAGGCACGCACGCCACAACTTCTAAAAATATTCCTTAAAAAAGAAAAATATGCACATTTATACGCTTAAGGAGTGGTGGAAAGAAGCGCCTTCTGTAAGGATTTTTAGATTTAAACCTAAAACGCAAAAAGTGCAATTCCTCCCAGGAGAATTCCTGTTCCTCCACGCCTTAGAAAACGGCCAAAGCATAGTTAAAAGGCCTATGTCTGCCGCCTCTTCGCCTGAGGAGGAAGAATTAGAATTTTGTATAAAAATGGTAGGAGGAGAACTAACAAGCAGATTAGAAAAAATGGAAGAAGGAGGCGAAGTGGGTGTGGAAAGAGGGGGAGGGGTGCTTGCCTATAGAGGAGAAAAAAGAATAGGCCTTATCTCAGGAGGGACAGGGATAGCGCCCATGATGAGCATTTTAAGATACGCATCTCAAAAAGGCGCAGATATTGCATTTTTCCACAGCGCGCGGGAGGAAAAAACAGTACTCTACAAGAAAGAGTTGGAGAAATTCGGAGATAAAGCAAAAATAGTGATAACGCTAACGCGCGGCTGTTGGGAAAGCAAAGGCGCGTGGATATGTGAAGAGGGACGGCTTAATGCAGAAATCCTTCAAAAGCATGCGGATACAGAGAGGGTGTGGTTTGTTTGCGGTCCTTTAGGAATGTGTAAAGCAATGAAAGAAGCGCTTACGAGCTTAGGAGTGCCACTCTCCAATATAAAATTGGAGGGCTGGGGTTAGATATAAATTATAGTGTTGGTCTTGTGATTGCCAGGAGGATAGCCAAACACAAACACCGCTTTGGGCAGCTCAAACATCGCTTTTAATTCTTCAAACCGCTCAAAAATGGGCTCAAAATCACCTAATTTGGGGAAAACCGCGTAAAAGAAAGTAAGAAGGCGATAGGTACGCTTGTTAGGAGTTATAGTGTAAATATCCGCATCAGAGCGCAACCTGCTCAACTTTCTTGGCGTGGTGCCATGGACAGTCGGCGCAATAATTGAAGAGGATAAAACAGAGGCCATATTGACTGCAGAAAAAGAAATAACATTCTTATATTCGTTCATGTGTTCATGATATTGGAGAAGGTGTGCCTGCCGCTCTCCAAATTCGCTTTCTGCCTTTAAAGCAATAGTGTGCATGAGGCGTACCGCTTCTAAAGGATAGAACCCTGCGGCGGTCTCACCTGAAAGCATAATGCCATCAGCCCCACTCATCACCGCATTATAAATATCAATAACTTCTGAGCGCATAGGGAAAGGCGAGGAAGTCATGCTCTCTAAAAGTTGGGTAGCTATGATAGAGAATTTTAAATGCTTTTTTGCAACCCCCACAATGCGGTGTTGAAGAGAGGGCAACTCCTCTACAGGGATAGAAAGCGCCAAGTCGCCCCTTGCCACCATCACACCATCATAAACTTCCACAAGCGATTCATAAACACGCGACGCCTCTTTTGTCTCAATCTTTGCCACCGCCACCACATCCTCCCCCACTATAGCGCGAAGTTCGTTATAATCTTTGGGAGACCTTACAAAAGATTGGGCCACTGCATCAAAGCGCGAAGAGATGAATTCTAAATCTTCAGCGTCCCTCTTAGTTATGCTCGGAAGGTCAAAACCCTTGCCCTTTATTATAACTCCCTTATTTTCCTTAAGCGCGCCCCCATTCATTGCCCTCAACTGCCCGTTCTCCACAATGAACATAAAGTTTCCATCATCCACAAACACCACATCGCCCTCTTCAAATGAAGCTACCGCGTCCTTCGGCTCAAAAGCAAATTCTGAAAAATCGTAAAGAGCGCCCTTTTCCACATTTAATGCGCGTTTTATCCGCACCTCTGGCCCTTTCGTGTCCGCCATTGCAACAATGGGCTTTTTCAACTCCTCCTCCAACTCCCTAATCAGTTTAAGGCGTTTTTCATGCTCGCGGTGGCTGCCGTGAGAAAAATTAAAGCGCGCCACATTAGCAAATCTAAAAACCTCTTTAAGCAGGTCATAATCATCCAAAGAAGGGCCTAAAGTGACCACAATCTTTGTTTTCCTCATGGAGTAATCATTAAAGCAAATTTTTTAATATACAACTGGCTTAACAATTCGGGGATGGAATGAAAAAGAGGGTGTTTGAAGGAGGAGTGGATTATGTTCAGATCCTGGATAAGGATGGCAAAGTGGATGAAGAATTGGAGCCGAAAATTGCAGGGGACACCCTGAAAAAAATGTATTACCATATGGTTCTTCAGCGCAAATGGGATAGGAAGAATATGGCGCTTCAGAGAACAGGGCGTATTTTTACTTATGCGCCCTGCGAAGGACAGGAAGGGGTGCAGATAGGCGCGATGATGGCTACAGAAGCGCAAGATTGGATATTCCCCACCTACCGAGAAAGCTACCTGTACCATCTAAGAGGAGTACCTCTCTGGAAGATAAACCTCACATGGCGCGGCATGGAGGACGGCCTTAAATTAGACCCTAAATTAAGGATGTGGCCTGCGGCAATCCCTATAGGCACCCAACTGCCTTATGGCGCGGGCGCTGGCTATACCATTAAAATGAGGGGGGAGAAGGCGGCAGTGCTTGTCTTCGGAGGAGACGGTGCAACATCAGAAGGAGAATTTCATGATGCGCTTAACTTTTCAGGGGTTTTTGAAACCCCTTGCGTTTTCCTTATCTCTAACAATGGGTGGGCCATCTCAACCCCGCGAAAAATTCAAACAAAGGCAGAAACAATAGCGCAAAAAGCGCTTGCCTATGGCTTCCAAGGGCTGCAAGTAGACGGCAACGACATATTGGCGGTTTATAAGTATGTGAAAGAGGCGTTAGAGAGAGCGCGCAGCGGCAAAGGACCCTTCCTAATAGAAGCGATAACATACAGGATGGGGCCGCACACCACTGCAGATGACCCTAAAAGATACCGCAGCGAAGAAGAGGTTGCATATTGGAGAGAGCGCGACCCTATTGAGAGATTTAAAAAATACCTCTACCGCAAAAACCTCCTCAACGAAGAGGAAGAAAAAAAGATCGAGGAGGAAACCCAGAAAATAGTGGAAGAGGAAGTTAAAAAGATGGAGGAGTTTAAGCCAGACCCTAAAGACATCTTCAAATACCAATATGGAGGAAAATTTGCGCTTACTAAGAATTTAGAAGAACAGATGAAAGAATGCTTTGGTGAGTGATATGAAGGCGCACATGGTTAAAGCGCTTAATATGGCGCTTTATCAGGAGATGGAAAGGGACGAAAGCATTGTAGTTTTAGGAGAGGATGTGGGGGTAAACGGCGGGGTTTTTAGAGTGACAGAAGGTCTTTATGAAAAATTTGGGAGAAGGCGCGTAATGGACACCCCGCTTTCAGAAGCAGGTATTATAGGGTTTAGCATTGGGATGGCGACCACAGGGCTAAGGCCCATAGCAGAGATTCAATTTCAGGGCTTTGACTATAACGCATACCACCACATACAGCAGCACGCTTCTAAGATAAGGAATAGAACACGCGGTATGATGCACTGTCCCATGATAGTGCGCCTCCCCTATTCTGGAGGGATAAGAGCGTTGGAGCATCACAGCGATTCGCTTGAAACTATATACATCCATTTACCAGGTATAATAGTTGTATGCCCCTCCTCTCCCTATGAAGCAAAGGGGTTGTTGGCAGCATGCGCACGCGCTGAAGACCCTGTCATGTTCTTTGAGCCCAAACGCCTTTATAGAGCGTTTAAAGAAGAGGTGCCAGAAGAGAGATATGAAATTGAGTTGGGAAAGGCAAATGTTGTGAAAAAAGGCGGAGATGTGACGCTCATAAGTTGGGGTGCCATGACTTACTTGTGCAAGATGGCGGTGGAAGAGTTAGAGAAGAAAGGCATAGATGTAGAGCATATTGACTTAAGGACATTGCATCCCTGCGATTGGGAAACGGTAGTTCAATCAGTCAAAAAGACAGGAAGATGCGTAGTGGTACATGAAGCGGTTAAAACGCTTGGATTTGGGGCGGAAATAGCCACCAGAATAATGGAAAAAGCGTTCTATTATTTAGAAGCACCTATCAAAAGAGTAACCGCGTGGGATATAAACATTCCTTTACCTGCATTGGAGGACTATTACTTCCCTGATAAAGAGAGGATAATAAAAGGTGTGGAAGAGGTTATGAAAGAGGGTTAAAATGGAGTTTAAATTTCCTGATGTGGGAGAAGGTATTCATGAAGGGGTTATTGTTAAGTGGAGAGTGAAAGAAGGGCAAAAGGTGAAAGCAGATGAAGTGATCGTGGAGATGGAGACCGATAAAGCGGTGGTTGAGCTGCCCGCACCCACTTCAGGAGTTATAAAGAAGATAAAGTTTAAAGAGGGAGAAACAGTCAAAGTGGGGGAAACGCTGGTTGTTATAGAGGAAGAAGCGGCCAAGGAGGAGGGGAAAAGAGAGGAGAAAGTAATAGAGAAAGAAGGGAAGAGAGGGGGAGAAGCAAGGGTGCTTGCATCTCCTGCCACCAGGAGATTGGCGCGGGAGTTAGGGGTGGATATAAAAGCGATAAAAGGAAGTGGACCGGGAGGGAGAGTGACCCGCGAGGATGTGTTGAGAGCGGCAGGGAGAGAGGTAAAAAAGGCAGAAGAGGAAAAAGAAGCGGTGGAAGAGGAAAAAGTGGAAGAGAAAAAAGAGATGAAAGGAGTAGAGGAAGAGAAAAGAGTACCTATAACACATTTGAGGAAAGTTATCGCGGAAAGAATGGTGTATTCAGCCACACATATACCGCAAGCATGCGGGATGGACTATGCAGATGTTACAAAGTTGGTGGAAGTTAGAGAAAGGGAGAAGGCGCGGTTTGATGTGAAAATTACCTATTTGCCTTTTATAGTTAAAGCGTGCACCATCGCGCTTAAAAAATACCCCCAATTCAACGCCCATTACGATGAAGAAAAGCAGGAATTGGTGATGAAAAAGAAGGTAAATATAGGCATCGCAGTGGATACAGAAGCAGGGCTAATGGTGCCTGTTATCAAAGATGTTGAAAAAAAGTCCATAGTAGATATAGCAAAGGAGATATGGCGGTTGGCAGAAGGCGCGAGGAAAAGGACGCTCTCCTTAGATGAATTAAAAGGCAGTACATTTACCATAACAAATATAGGGAGCATAGGCGGTATGTATTCCTTCCCGCTTATAAACCCCCCTGAAGTGGCGATACTGGGAGTGCATAGAATAAAAGAGTGGGCGCTTCCAATAGAAGGAAAGATAGAAGTGAGGAAGGTAATGGGGCTGTCCCTTTCCTTTGACCACCGCGTGCTAGATGGGGCACATGCAGCGCGATTTATGAACGAGGTTAAAAAGCATTTAGAAGACCCAGAATTGTTGCTTATGGAGATGGTATGATGGTAATGGGAGAACTTACAACTTATGCAGAAGTAGCGGTGCTAGGAGGAGGGCCCGGTGGTTATACTGCCGCTATCAGGGCGGCCCAATTGGGAAAAGAGGTGGTGTTAATAGAAAAAGGGGCGTTAGGCGGCATCTGCACCAATGTGGGCTGCATCCCCTCAAAAGCGCTCATACATGCAAGCGATATTTTTTATAAGGCAAAGCATAGTAAAGAGATGGGCATAGAAGGAAAAGTGAAGTTGGATTTTAAGAAGCTTCAAGAGTGGCAAAAAAAGATTGTGAAGGAGCTTTCGGATGGAATAAGGTTTTTATGTGAAAGGAACGGGATTGAGATAATAAAAGGCCGCGGTTTCTTTATATCTCCTAATGAGATAGAAGTGGAAACAGAAAGCGGGATGAGAAAAGTTAAATTTAAAAATGCGGTAATAGCAAGCGGAAGCAGAGTGAGAGAATTGAAAGGGTTTGAATATAATGAGTTTAGAATAAGTTCTGATGATGTTTTTTCCTTAGAAGAGTTGCCTCAAACGCTCGCCATCGTGGGAGGCGGCTATATTGCATGCGAAATGGCAAATTTGTTTGCAAAATTAGGAAGCGAGGTTCATATTATATATAGAGGGGAAAGGTTGTTAAAGAGGTTTGCTGAAGAGGTGAGCAGAGAGGTGGAAAAAGGGTTAGAAGAGTTGGGAGTAAAGATCCATTTTAATAAAAATGTGGTAAAGGCAGAAAAAGGGGCGGTGGTGCTGGACGGAGGGATGGAACTGCTATGCGACAAAGTGCTTTTTGCGGTAGGGCGAGAGGCAGTGCTAGATATAGGGTTGGAAAAGGCAAGGGTGGGATATGATAAATACATAAAGGTTAACGAAAGGATGCAAACCAACCAAAAGCACATATATGCAGTGGGAGATGCGGTGGGGGGAAAGGCCTTAGCGCATAAGGCGTTTAAAGAAGGGAAAGTGGCTGCAGAGAACATTGCAGGGCAAAATAGCGTTTTTGACAATGTGGTTCCAGAAGTGGTTTTTACCCACCCGCAAGTAGCGGCGGTGGGGGAGTTTGAAGGATTGCAAAGCGTAAAATATCCTTTGAAAGCGTTGGGGGCGGCAAAAACTTATGGAGAAGATAGAGGGTTTATAAAAATATTTCATAAGGACGGAGTGTTAAGGGGAGCGCAGATAGTGGGCAAAGGGGCGGCAGAGGTTATTTCTGAAATTACATTAGCGTTGGAGATGGGGGCGATGGTTGAGGATGTGGCGCTGACCATCCATCCCCACCCAACCCTACCTGAAATGTTCTCAGAAAGTTGTGAATTTGCATTGGGGAAGGCGATTCATTGGTTAAAATTAGGATAGAGGGCAGTCGGTTATCTCTGCCAATTCTTCAGGGGTTCTTACCCCTATTATGCGCTGGCCGTTGGGCAGTTCCCATGTAGGATATGCCTCAATACCTGCCTTCCTGCACAACTCGTTTTGCTCTCCAGAGCCCTCTACCGCACATTCCACATAATTTATATAATCATAACTCTTGCCAAACAGTTCTTCTTGTTTTTGACAGTTAGGGCACCAGTAAGCGCCATACACCTTAACCCCTTTTTCAGTCATGCATTTTGCTAACCCATCATATTTGCCAGGCATTAAGAAAAATAGCAAAATACCTCCCACAATCAGAACTGTCAATAGATATTTTTTATCCATGAAGGATATAGAAAAAGTTGTTTTTAAAAGGTTCTCGTTTGTTAATAATTTACTAAATGCCTCCGTAGCTCAACGGCAGAGCGACTCCCTTGTAAGGAGTAGGTTGAGGGTTCAAATCCCTCCGGGGGCTTTTTGCGAGGGGAGATAATATTCAAAGCACTAAAAGAAGAAGCTCTATTGGGATATAAGCCACATCTTCTTTAATTTCAAACTTACCTTCACCGTTTACCATTATCAACCTAT
>JALWZW010000064.1:7505-8465 GCA_026992595.1 Microcaldota archaeon
CCAACGAATTTTTCACCTCCTCGACATGTAAATCTTTTACCCTCTTGGCTTTTTTTGAGATCTCAAAAGGTATAAGAATTCTTCTATTTCTGAAAGAGTATGTCAACACTACATCACACAATTCAATTTCTTGATTATCTATATTCTTAACATAGGCATAAAGAAGTTCATCACCTTTACTCTTCTTTAAATACGCCAAATTATAAAGATGAGAAAGAACTACCGACTCATATAAACTTCCCACCATTTCCTCTCTCTTAATGAGAGATTTAGCCTTAGGGAAGATGTCTGTTTCATACCTGCTTCCAAAATAAAAGGCCCAATAGACCAAAGGATCCCTATAAAAATATTTTTTATGGTCCACCGAAGGAGTCACAACATTCAGTTCTATTTTTGTTTCTTCTAAATTTTTCAAATAACCTATAGAGAAACTTAATTTTAAATATTCTAAAAAGAAGGATACATCCTTTATATGATCAAAGGTTTGTTTTCCTATAAGAGATGTTGGATTAGAATGAAGCTGAATTAAGTTTTTTAAGTGTGAAACAATTACATCATTGGGCCACTTCCTAATAAGAGGGCCAAGTCTACTTTTAAATTTTGTTATATCTGATGTGATAAGTTCAAATACATCTGAGATATATCTTGCATCAGAAATATCTTTTCCATCACTTTCATAGAATTCTACGTGAGCTCTCGGATAACCCCCAATTAGAAGATATTTGTTAAGAGCGTCCATCAACATATCTTTATATCGTTCATAAATACTCAATAATTCCTCAACCACTTTGCTATTTCCATCTTTTTCCACGAGCGTTTCCAAAAAATCAAAAGTTGTTTTTCTTCTTGCTAGAAATTTCTTTTCTTCTCTTCTATCAAAATAAAGTGCAAAAAACTCCAAAAACTTTCTAGGCAGAAGATCATAAGTTCCGCCAACCCTCTCCGTTAATTTACCCCATC
>JALWZW010000064.1:8475-8912 GCA_026992595.1 Microcaldota archaeon
CAATAAAGGCTGTAGAGTTTGTTATTAATCCACTATCAACCAGATTCTTTATGGCTCTTGCCCACCCTTTATAAAAAGTAATTTCATCTACTAAAATCACCTTTTCATTTCTATTCAGGTTGTTTATCAAAACCTTAATTAGGTCTACCAGGTATTTTTTTCTTTCTTCAGAAGGAGCCAATCGTTCATCATCTAACGAAATGTAACCAAAAACTTTAGGGTTATTGGTCTTTTCGATGCCATATTTTATTAAAAGCTTTAACAGAGAAGTTTTCCCCACCCGTCTAGGACCTTTTAGTATTAATATACCGTAATCTTTTGATCCATCCAGTATTTTATCAACTAAACGATTCTTAAGAGAAAAATACGAATTAGGCAAAACAAAGATGCCCTTCTTTTTTAATTTCTCCATTTCCTTTATATGAACATCTTTTTCA
>JALWZW010000064.1:8922-32118 GCA_026992595.1 Microcaldota archaeon
TACCAATATTTATCTTTCCACCAAGGATTCATTTCCTCCAAAATCTTATAGAAACCTTCCATTTTTGTTCACCTTCTCCCAATCCTGCGCAGCTCTTCCTCTAATTTTTCCACTCTTGCAAACAAAACCCTAATCTTTTTGCTCAATATTGCAAGGGTCATTACATCTTGAGAGGAACTCTTTAATGATTGTAGTATAAGTTTACGAATTAATTGGCTCCTTTTAACTCCTTCCTTTTTGGCCATTTGATCTATTTTTTCTACTACATCAGTAGGCAACCGTATGCAAATGGTTTTAGATGACATGATATTATTTTTGTATTACAAAAATTTAAATTTGATATACAAAATCCAAACTATAATACAAAATTGTATTACTGCGTATTACAAGACAGGAACAATTGTAATAATTAGTATTACATTTGATTATTTTAAAGTTTAACCATAAAAGTGAATAAACCTAAAAACTTTTGGAGCGGCTCGTATTTTAAACCCACTAAAGAAAAACCTACCAAAACCACCCCCAATCAACCAAACTTAAATATTTATATAAGTTTGGTTAATTAAACTAATATGAAAATTCCGTTGGAAAAGAGACTCAAAAAGAAATTGCATGTGGAGGTTGGGTATTTGCAAGATGAAGTTATAGAGTTGCTCTATAGCATTTCGGAAGAGTTGATTATGCACGGAGATACTGCTATATGGAGATGCTATAAAGGAAATGGGTTTTCTGAAGATTTGGATTTATACGGAAGGTTGGATGTAGAGCAATTTACTAAAAAGACAGAGGAGAGAGGATTAAAAATAAATAAGATAAAAACCACAAACAATCTTATTTTCGCCAAACTATCAAACCAGAATGTAGAAATAAGAGTAGAGATAAACAAAAATGCTCCTAAAAATAAAACCATACAACCATATCAAAGAATGGATGGAAGCTTTATAGACATATATACCCTCTCCCCAGATGCGCTGATTATGGAAAAAATCAGCGCCTATCAATCTAGGAGATTTATCAGAGACCTCTACGATAGTTACCACTTAGCAAAAAGTTATGAAATCGCCCCCACCACAAAGATTAAACTGAAGGAGTTTTTGGATAACATAAAGCCACCAACAGACGAAAAAATACTAAAAGCCCTCATTTATAGCGGTATTCCACCTACCTTTAAATCAATGGTCACCTACCTGAGGTCCATAACATGAAAATCTTAAAAATTATTAGAGAAAGATTCTCAAAAAAACCAACATTTTCCATACATGAAGTAAAAAAATACACTAAAAATGCAAACACTTTGCTAAACTACCTGCTCCAAAAAGGAGAGATAGCGAGAATAACTAAAGGACACTACACATTCCATAAAGAAATCATGGTGGTGGGAAATGCATACTTCCCCTATTATTACTGTCTTCATGAGGCGCTCTCGCTGTACGGCCTTACCGAGCAAGAGACCAACCCCATCATCATTACGCCAAGAAAAGTGAGAACAGGCATAAGGACCTTTCTGGGAAGGAACTATATTGTAAAGAGAATTAAACGCGAAATGTTCTTTGGATATACAACTCTCCAATATTATGATTTTTATATATACATTTCAGATTATGAGAAAACGCTTATTGATTTCTTCTACTTCCGCGAACCTCTGAAAGAAGCAGAACTCAAAAGATTGCTCCATGTTGTTGATAGAAGCAAAATAAAAGAATACTTAAAGAGATGTCCGGCGTGGCTGGCAAAGAAAATCCAGAAAATAATTTAAAAGCGCCTCTGCTAAAAAGGAGCGCTAAACATACCGCTCATAAGCCCTTACTAAAACCTCTTTCAACGCTTTCAATTCGCTTAAAGAGACGCACTCGTCCTTCGCATGCATGTTGCGGATGGAGGGACCTATTTCAGCAACACCGCAATAGGGAGCGAAAAACACCGCATCACTGCTTCCACCTTCGCAGGTTAAAAGCGCTTTTTCACCATGCACATCTTCAAAAGCGTTCTGAAGAGCGGCCTCTAAGCGCTTATCGTTGTTAAGATAGTAATCGCAAACAATGCTAAATTCAGCGCGCGCTCCTTTCAAGCGCCCAAGCACCTTCTTAAAAATCCGCTTAACCTTTTCCGCATCCCAAACTTCATTAAAGCGGCAGTCAAAGGTAAAGCGAAGGAGGGAGGGGATTACATTACGCGCGAGATTAGGAGTTTCAACAATGGTGGGGGTGACAGTGGTGGGCGGCAAGTTAGAATTAGGAGCGTTGGAAAAGCTGCTCTCTACCTCTTCCAATAGCGCTTTATAAAGCAGGATAGGGTTTGGAGCAGAAGAGGGGCGGGAAGCATGTCCTCCTTTGCTTTCTATCCATCCTTCAATCTCCATCACCCCTCGCGCCCCTACTTTTATCTTCTTCCCGCACCCGCTGACAGGTTCGGTGAAAACCACTGCTTTAGGCAGAAGGGAGCGCTTCTTCAGGAAATTAACAACAGGAAACGCGCCTTTATAGCCCCCTTTCTCCTCATCGCCCACCACAATTAGCAAGGCGTCATCCAATTCTTTAAACGCCTCTACCGCTGCAGCCAACCCCCCTTTCATATCACAAGCGCCCCTTGCATAAATAAGGTCTCCCTCTCTACGCGGTTTAAAAGCATTGTCCCAGCCGCCCGCAGGCACCACATCGTAATGCCCGCACAGCCCAAAAGCACCGCGACCCTTTTTAAACACCGCGTTAACCACTCCGTCGCACTCCACAACAAATTCTTCTGCGCCCACTTCCTCGCGAATAAGCGCCACCACCTTTTCGCCATTGCGCGAATCCACAGTATCTATTTCAAGAAGCTTTTGTAAGAGGTTCATAACACACCCTTAAACAAAATGATTTTAAAAATAAAAAGATAAATCAACACACAATGCCCATACTGATAAAAAAACAACCCCTCCCGCAGTGGGTGAGGGTTAGGTATAGGTATAATGAGAATAGGAGAAGCATAGAGGAGATTATTGCGCGAGAAGGGCTGCACACTGTGTGTCAAAGCGCTCATTGCCCTAACCTTTCTGAATGCTGGGCAGAAGGGCATGCAACATTTATGATAATGGGGGATATATGCACGCGCGGCTGCAGATTTTGCGCAGTTAAAACCGCTAAAAATCCCCCGCCGCTCAATCCAGAAGAACCCAGAGCGCTTGCCCGCGCAATAAGCAACCTTAACCTCTCTTATGTAGTAATAACCTCAGTAGATAGAGACGATTTAGAAGACGGAGGCGCCAAACATTATGCGCGCTGCATAAGAGAGGTGAAAAAAACAGGTGTAATAATAGAAGTGCTAATACCTGATTTTAGCGCAAAGGAAGAGGCGCTTGAAGAGATTGCAAAAGCAGAACCGCATGTAGTAGCGCATAATTTAGAAACAGTGGAACGCCTCACCGCAAAAGTGAGAGATAGGCGCGCTTCATACTCCCAATCCCTCCATGTTCTTAAAAGAATAAAAGAACTTAACCCAAAAATCATCACAAAAACAGGAATTATGGTGGGGCTGGGGGAAAGGGAAGAAGAGGTTAAACAAGCGATGGAAGATGCGCTAAAAGCAGGGGTAGAGATATTTACAATAGGCCAATATTTAAGGCCATCACCTTTACATCTCCCAGTAGAAGAATTTGTAACATTAGAAAAATTTGAAAAATATAAAAAAGAAGGGGAAAGGTTAGGATTGGTGGTAAGCGCAGGTCCTTTGGTTAGAAGTTCTTATAAAGCGTTGGAAAGCTATAAAAGGTGCATGGGAGGAGGGGTGGGCAAAGATTAGAAGGAGAAACGAGGCGGGAGGTTTGACCCACCCCTCAGGCCTTGCCGAGCAAGAAGTATACCTTTCTTCCAACCTGCTTTTTTTGAAGCAAGCCCTGTGCATAAAGGCGGTTGAGGCGGGATGAAGCAGCATTTCGCCCTTTATACTTAAACGCTTTTTGCACATCCTGCGCAGTGACAGGGCCATGACTTTTTACAAAATCCAAGATTTGCTGGTCCACCTCAGGCAAAAGCACCTCTTGCTTAGGAGCGCTTCCCTGAGCCACTTTCCTTTCTAACGCTTCCAACCGCACCAAAAGGTTTTTCAATATGCGGTTGGTATTCTCTCGCTCTTCCAAGAGCTTATAAACCATCTCTCCCAAAATCACCGGATCCCTGAACTTCTCTAAATTCTCTTCTAAGTCATTGGCAATCTCATTCATCAAAGCGCTTTTATTTTTTCCCTTCATTATTATCACAACGTTGCGCTATTGTCACGCAACTGTCATGATATTATCATGATAAATATTTAATACTTTCGGTCGGTGAGGGAATGAACCTCGTAAAAATCTACGCAGTCCAAATACTTCGCGCCTTTCGCAGCAGGAACGCGCGGAGGATGAGAAGGATAAATGACCATGTGCTGAGAGACGCGGTAATCTACCCCGCCCCCCCCAATATAAAGTTAGCAGTAATAACCTACATCTTCTCAAAAATACTCGCCAAGCCGCGCTTTCTAAAAAGAGAGTGTCTCCCCTGTTTAAAAAATATAGAAGCGCTTTTAAATAAACTTATAAGAGCAAGAAGGAGCGAAGAGGAGGCGCAGGAGATTTTAGGGCTTATAGAAAGGGAAATAGAGGAGATAGAGAAAAAAGACCCGCGCTTTCTTAACAACTTGCTAATAAAAGGCCGCTTAAAAACGGCAGCAACCCTTTATGCGCAGGGAATAAGCGCTGGCGCAGCTGCCGAACTGGTAGGGGTGGATAAGCAAGAGGTGCTGGAATATGCAGGCCAGACGCTCATGGCAGACCGCATGAAAGAGGCAAAGCCCATCGCAAAAAGAATGGCGCAATTAAGAGCGTTTTTAGAGGGATAGGATGAAGGAAAGGTATATGTTGGCAGATGCAGGGGTGCTTATTTCTTTAACCAGCTCCTGCTTAGAATCTGTGCTGAGGTTTCTTCATGAGAGAACAGGCCTCACACTCATAATACCTCCTTCTGTAGAGAGAGAAGCGGTAAAAAGGCCGATAGAGCGTCAAGTAAAAAAATACCTGTTTTCAGCGCTGAGGATCAAAAACCACATAGAGGATGGAATCATAAAGGTGGTGGAGGACGGGCTGGAAGAAGAGGCAAAGCGCATAATGGATTTGGCAAACAAGATGTATTATATAAGAGGAAGGCCGCTCAAACTTATCCAATACGGCGAAAGCGAGATGGTAGCGCTTGCGCGCAGGTTGGATATAAAATATGTTGCAATAGACGAGCGCACCATGCGCCTTCTCATAGAAAACCCGCAGGCGCTAAAAAGCCATATAGAAGAAGAATTTAGAGTAAATGTTATGACCAACAAAAAGAACTATGATGAACTTAGCGAATTGCTGCGAGGAATGGAGGTGTTTAGGTCCAGCGAATTTGTTATGGTTGCCTATGAATTGGGCTATTTTGAAAGATTTCACCAACTCAAAGAAAGCGCATTCCTTTCAGCGCTTTATAAAGTTAAATATGCAGGTTGCGCCATAAGTTTTGAAGAAATAGACGCATATATGAGGGGTAGCGGGTGGAGGTAGAAATAGAAGTAAAAAAGCCGCTTATAATCGCAGATGTGAGGGAAAACAAAGAGGCGCTCAAATATTTAGAAGAGTTGGGAGCGGTAGTGAGGGTGAAGCAATTAGAAGTAGGGGATTTTCTCTGCTCCCAGCGTGTGGCGGTGGAGAGGAAGAGGTTTGCTGATTTTGAAAATTCCATCATTGACGGGCGGCTTTTTAAGCAGTTAAAAGCGCTTTGTGAAAATTACGAGAGGCCGGTGGTGGTTGTGGAAGGGAAGGGAGAGGGGAGGATAAGCAGGGAAGCGCTTTTAGGGGCTTACGGAAGTATAATTGCAGATTATGGCGCCTCGCTTTTGTTTACTCAAGATATAAAGGAAACATTGGAGATAGTTTACGGGATTGCAAAGCATGAACAATGCGCAAAAAAACAGCCCTTGCGGGTATTTGCACGCAAAAAAGCGCTCACCCCTTCCCAGCAGATAAGAGGGATAGTGGAAAGCTTTCCTCTAATAGGTCCAAAAACAGCTCAACAGATTATGCTACATTTCGGGACTTTGGGAAATCTCTTTTCAGCCAGTGAAAAAGAGATAGCAGGGGTACGAGGAGTGGGGAAAAAGAGGGCAAAATTACTGGTCCGCCTTCTTAAGTACGGGTATAAAAAGGAGGAAGATGAAATTTAGTCAATATTTTGACTATATTTTAAAAAGCCAAAAAGATAGAGAGGGTAGCGTGCATCATAAGAATCCACCACATTAATACCACCCTTCCCCCTCCCATGCTTTCCCACCTCAAACAAGAGAACTTTGCCCCTATATTTTATCTGAAAGTCAGGAGATTTGAATTGGTGAGAAGGGTAGCCGATGGGCCCTAAAAAGGAAAGGTGGTGCTGGAAAACCTCTTCTCTATAAGCGCCCATATTTTCACCCTCTCCTAAAGAATGAAGGACCGCATGCCTCAAAGAAGGATGGGAAAAGTAAAACTTTACCCGCTTCCTTATCTGAACGCTCGGTACAGAAGTAAAAACAGAAAGCGGGGCAAGCAGGTCCGCTTCCACTAATGCCTCCAACATCTCATAAACACTACCCTTAGAAATAGTCAAAAAATTGGAAATAGAATCATAGCTTACAGTTCCCGGGGATTGAAGGTTAAATATCACTGTTTCCCTTTTTAAATTTAGTCAATATTTTGACTAAAAAACAGGCGCCCGCCAAACAACGCTTTAAAAACAAAACCGAGAAATTAAGAATTATGCAAAAGGTTTCTGATGTTTTTAAAGAAAAGGAAGGGAGGGAAGTTGCGCTGAGAGGATGGGTTTATAGGCACAGGACAAGCGGCAACATTGTATTTCTCGTTCTGCGGGATGAAAGCGGGGTTGTGCAGGTTGCTATAAAGAAGGACAAGGTAGGGGAGAAGGCGTGGGAGAAAGCCAATGATGTTTATATAGAAAGTTCGGTGAAAGTGAAGGGGAGGGTGAAAAAAGATGAAAGGGCGCCCGGAGGGGCAGAGATAGAGGCGAGCGATTTTGATATTATACATAGAGGGGAACCATTCCCTATCTCAAAAGACCTCTCAGAAGAATTTTTACTGGATGTTAGACATCTCTGGCTGCGCTCTCAAAAGATGACCAACATCATGAAGGCGCGCGGCCTGATAGTTAATTATTTGAGAGAGTTTTTTGATAAAAAGGGCTTTTACGAACTGCCGCCGCCCATAATAACCACTTCTGGATGTGAAGGAGGAGCCACCCTTTTTGAACTTAACTACTTTGGAAGAAAAGCATATTTAACGCAAAGTTCCCAAATGTACGCAGAGGTGTTTATATTTGCATTGGAAAAGGTGTATGTGTTTGCGCCCTCTTTTAGAGCAGAAAAATCGCGAACAGTGAGGCATTTGGCAGAGTATTGGCATTTGGAGCCAGAAATGGCGTTTTTTGACCATAAGATGAATATGGAATTGCAGGAAGAGATGATAGAGTACGCAGTGAAAAACATGGTGGAAAACCATCCAGAACTTCTTCTTAAATGCGGTGCTGATGCGGAGGCGCTTAAAAAAGTGAAAGCACCCTTCCCCAGAATGACTTATGAGAAAGCGGTAGAAGAGGTGAATGCGAGAGGGGGAAAGATGGAGTGGGGAGAAGATTTTGGAGCAGATGAAGAGGCGCTTTTAACTGCAGATTTAGAAAAACCGCTTTTTGTAGAAAAATATCCAAAAAAGATAAAGGCGTTTTATATGGAAGAGGACCCGCACAACCCAGAATTGGTGCTCAATGATGACCTCTTGGCGCCTAAAGGGCATGGAGAGATTATAGGGGGGTCAGAGCGTATTTGGGAGTATGACAAGCTTTTGGAGAGGATGAAGGAGCATCAGTTAGATTTGAAAGATTATGAATGGTATTTAGACCTCCGTAAATATGGCTCTGTGCCGCATTCGGGCTTTGGGCTTGGCATTGAAAGGTTTGTAAAATGGGTGCTAAACCTTAAGCATATAAGAGACGCAATACCCTTCCCGCGAACCATCAACCGCGTCTACCCATAAACCGCTCCCAGGCAGCAAACCTTTAAGCGCTACCGCTTAAAGAGAGAAAACAGTAAATTCATCTGAGATATCATTTAAAACATTAAAATCCACAGTGAACTCATCGCTACCTTCTTTCTTATCCCTCTTCCCTCTTCTCTTTCCCTCTCCTTCTTCCCCTTTCCTTCTCCTTTGCACAGGGGGAATTTCTAATTGCGGTTGGGGGCGTGGAAATCTTGCAGGTTTTGGCCCTTTTGGAGAAGATTTTTTCACTAAATGGGAGGAAAGCGCCAATTTTTTCATATTTAATAATAAATTAAAGAAAAATATTTAAAGGGATGTATAAAAAGCGTTTAAAGGCGGGGGAAAGAAAAATTAAAAAATGGTTACAATAAGATTAAAACATGCCCAAAAAGGAAATAAAAATAGGAAAAATGCACTGCGCCTCCTGTGCAATCCATATAGAAAAAACGCTAAAAAAACTGGAAGGGGTTAAAAACGCCAAAGTAAGTTATGCCACATCTAAAGCGGTTATAGAATATGAGAAAGAAAGCGCTCCTAAAGAGGCAGAGGAGATAATTAAGAAGATGGGTTATGAGGTGAAAGGAGAAAAAGAGCATGGGCACGGCGGTCATGAGCACGGTGATGAAGAAGATTTGAAAAAACGCTCCCTGCTTTCAATCCTCCTCTCCCTCCCAGTCCTCTTCTTAGCGCTGCCTGAAATGACAGGAGTGGTCTCCTTCCCAGAGCCGCTGGCAACCGCCTCACCCATTTTGCAACTGCTCATCACCACCTTCATCCTCTTTTTCAACCGCGACTTCTTCACCGTAGGCATCAGAATGCTCCTTATGAAAATGCCCACCATGGAAACGCTAGTAAGTTTGGGAGTGGGCAGCGCTTATATATACAGCATATTGGTAGCCGCTCAAATTATAGAGGGAGAGTTGTATTTTGAAATCGCTTCCCTTCTTTTAGCATTCATAGTTTTAGGGGAGTATTTAGAGGTAAGAGCAAAAGGAAAAGCGTCCAACGCAATTAAAAAGCTTATGGAATTAGCGCCCAAGAAAGCAATAGTAGTAAGAGAGGGGAAAGAAGTAGAGGTGCCTTTAGACGAAGTGAAGAAAGGGGACATAGTGGTGGTGAAACCCGGTGGGAGGATAGCGGTAGATGGAGAGGTGGTAGAAGGCGAAGGAGAAGTAGATGAAAGCATGCTTACAGGGGAAAGTTTGCCTGTGAAGAAGAGGAAGGGGGATGTGGTGATAGGAGCAACCATCCTTTTACGAGGATATCTAAAGTTCAGAGCCACCAAAATAGGAGAAGAAACTATGCTTGCGCATATAATAAAATTGGTGGAGGAGGCGCAGGCAAGCAAAGCGCCTATTCAAAGAATAGCAGACAAAGTTTCTGCATATTTTGTTCCCGCAGTTCTGCTGTTAGCAGTGGCTGCAACGCTGTTCTGGCTGTGGGTAGGGAAAGGGGCGCTGTTTGCGCTTACCATCTTTGTAGCCACGCTAATCATCGCTTGTCCTTGCGCATTGGGGCTGGCAACGCCCACCGCAGTGATGGTTGGAAGCGAAAAAGCGGCGCAAAACGGCATCCTCTTTAAATCAGCAGAAGCGCTGGAAAATCTTCATAAAGTTAAGATAATAGTTTTAGACAAAACAGGGACTATTACAAAGGGGCAGCCAGAAGTTACAGATGTGATAGGAGATAAAAAAGCGCTTTATTACGCAGCATGTGTGGAGCAGAAATCAGAGCATTATATAGCAGATGCTATACTAAAAGAGGCGAAGAGAAAGAGAATAAAACTAAAGAAAGCAGAGAAGTTCAAAAATTACGCGGGCAAGGGAGTGGAAGGATATGTAGAAGGGCTACGCGTAAGAGTAGGGAATGAGAAGTTGGTAAAGTTTTCAAAAGAGTTTGAGAAATTGGAAAAAGAGGGAAAAACAGTGGTTGGAGTGGAGGTGGGGGGAAAGGTGATAGGAGCAATAGCGGTGGCAGATACTCCAAAAGAAGATGCGAAAAAAGCGATAGAGGTGCTGAAAAAGAAAGGGTATAGAGTTATGATGATAACGGGCGATAATGAGAGGACTGCGCGCGCCATTGCGAAGAGAGTAGGCATAGAAGAGGTATTGGCTAAGGTTCTTCCACACCAAAAAGCGGAAAGAGTAAAAGAACTGAAAAAAGAGGGAATGGTGGCGTTTGTAGGGGATGGAATAAATGATGCGCCAGCGCTTGCAATGGCAGATGTGGGCGTTGCAATAGGGGCAGGCACTGAGATAGCCATAGAAAGCGGAGAGGTGATATTGGTAAAGAGCAAATTAGAGGATTTGGTTAAAGCAATAGAAATAAGCGCCTACACCCTCAATAAAATAAAGCAAAACCTCTTTTGGGCGTTTATATACAATATGCTCGGCATACCTATAGCAATGGGTATCCTTTATCCATTTTTCGGCATATTATTAAACCCGCTCATAGCAGGCGCTGCGATGGCGCTTAGTTCGGTAAGCGTGGTTTCCAACAGTTTGGCTATGAGAAGATTTAAGCCAAAGGGGATAGGATGAAAGTGGGAAAAAGCGAAAAAGACGCAGGGGAAGCGGGGAAAAAGAAGCAAGGAGAAGCGCAAGAAGAAATGCAGCAAGAGAAGCAAAAAGACAAAATAATTCTTAACTACCTCATAGTTCTCATCTTTTTGCTCCTCAATATAAGCATCTTTGCACCCCCTTTCCTAATATGGGCAGGAGATGAAGGAACTGCGGCCTTTCTCTATAACCTTCATTCTTATGACCACCAATGGATCTATCGCTCCCAATGCGTTTTCAATACAACCAGCGGGCTTATAATAGATGATTGTATAAAACAGGGAGAGGAAAGCAACGCTAAGATATATACGCTCTATACCAAAAATGGCGCCCCTTACTTTAACAATACCATTTTTATATACGATCAAAGGCAAATAGGCATAAACAAAGCAGAAAAGGTGGAGAGAGACGGCATGGTTGGCTATAAGTTCGCCAACGATACAAGAGATTACGCAATTTATGTGCCCTGGATGATTGCGATGGCGCTCTACCCCCTTCTGCCCAAGAGATTCCAGAAAAAACCCCAAAGCATACTCCCCCTTCTGCTAGCTCTAGTGCCTTTAGGCATAGACGGAACAACGCAACTGCTAGCAGGCATGTTCCAAGACCCCAACCTTTATTGGCTAAGTATTTTTGGACTCAAGGAAAGTACCAACCTGCTGAGATGGATAACAGGGGCGATAATAGGATTTGTGGCTGGCTACTATGCCTCATCATTCATCTTGGAGTAATTCTTTTGCCACCTCTCGGCCCTTTGCGGTCAGGACCAAAAATTGAGGTTTGCTGTTAGGATTAAGAATAGAAACATAACCCTCCTCCATCAAGAGAGAAATGTGTTTTTTAATCGCTACATGGGAAAGGCGAAGTTTTCGCGCAAGCGTGTTTATATAACAGGGCGCCTTTTCCTTTTCACACCTGTAGATAAGCAAAACAATCTTTCTTCTTGTCTCAGCGCCCTTAGACCAATAAAAGAGTATGGTTTTCATTCTACCCTCTTTCTTATCTCCACCATGGTAGAATACATGCCATAACAGGCAAGCGCAAAGAATATGCCTGCAGCAAACTTGCTAAACTCCTGAATAAAAGCCACAGTAACCCCGTCTAAAAGCGAAAAGGGGAAGAGAAGCACCGTCCATTGAGAGAGCGCAAAGAAAAAGGCGGAGAGCACTAAGGAAAGCCAATACCAACCCTTATCGGTTTCCTCAAAGAGTTTTAATGCAAAATAGATGGCAGCCAAATATCCCAGCGCGGTAATAAACTGAAAAATCCTTAAAAAATCCCCAATAAACTCTAACATGTTTAAAAATTTTTAGTTTAGTTTAAAAAAACTTTTACTTCAAATAATAGCAATGAAGAAGAGGAGCCCTTACTTTTTTGCTGGTTTATTGATTTTAATAGGAGCGGTGCTTTTTTTAATAGGATATCTTACATCAACCGCCAACCAGCCCAACCCAGAAGCGCTTCAAGAAAAAGACATAGTGGAGTTTCTTATTGATGATGATATGAGGTTGGGGAACGAAAAGGCAGAAATAGTAATCGTGGAATTTAGCGACTTTCAATGTCCGTTCTGCCGCGCGTTTTGGCTAAAAACACTACCCCAACTTAAGCAGGATATAGAAGAGGGGGAAGTGCTATTTGTGTATAGGGATTTACCCCTCCCCTTCCACCCAGCCGCCTATACTGCTGCAGAAGCGGTAGAGTGCGCTGATGATAAAGGGCTTGGATGGGCGCTGCACGATAAGATTTTTGAGGAGCAGGCGAAGAGGGGAGAGGGAACAATAATGATTAAAGATGAGGAGATAATGCAGTGGGTGAAGGAGTTGTGCGCAGAAGAAAAAATAGAGATGCAGGTTTGCGCAGACATTGAGGAGTGCGTAAGAAGTAGGAAATATAAAGAAGAGGTAAAGAAAGATATGGACGCGGCCATGCTTATGGGGGCGCAGGGGACCCCTACCTTCATAATAATTAATAGAAAAACCAAAGAATACGAAGTAATAAACGGTGCGCAACCCTATATAGTGTTTAAACAAAAAATAAGAATACTTAAAGGGGAAAGATAACCATTTAAAATATAAACGAGAAAAAAAAGCGATGGTATCTGAAAGCGCGTGGAAGGAGATGGCGGAAAAGGTGGATAAAGTTCTTGAAGAAATAGAAGATACGCTTAAAGAATGGGAGAATTCAGGGGAGCCAGAAGAGTTGAAAAAGGAAGCAGAGCGCGTAAAAAAAGTAAAAGAAGAGTTGGAAGAGTGGAAGAGGCAGTACGGGGATGGAAAAAAGCAGGAGGAGGGGTTGGAAAAGTTGGTGAAAATATTAGAGGATTGGGAAAATGCGCGCTCTGGAAAGGAGGAGTAGGGCACTAGAAGAATTAAAAGGCGTACTGCAGAGCGTGCCGCAAAGAAGGGCAGAGCAGACAAGGGAAAACGCAGAAAAGGTGCTTGAGAGGTTAAGAAGCATAAGGCCGCTTATATGGGGAGATTACTATAAAGAATTAGTGGATCAGTGCGAGCAGGTTTTGAGAGAGCAAGGTGCACAGGAGTTTTATAAAAGAGTGAAGGATATAAAGAAGGCGTTTGAAAGCATTATAGCGCTAAGCAGATGGGGGGATGTGGAAGGGAGAGAGACAGCAGCGCTTATAGATGGTGTGGTGGCGGCGTTTAGAGAAGGGGGCGAGAGGTTAGAAAAAGTTGTGAAAACTATTAAGTTATACTCAGAAAATTTCCACCTCCTCTCGCTTAATGACCCGAGAGTAGCAGAGTTAAGAGAGGAAATAAGAAAGGCAATAAGAGAGGGGAGGGAGGTAGAAGTAGGCGAGAGGTTGGAGAGGGCAAGGAGAAGAGCGGCCCTTACTATAAATAGATTTTACGAAGAACAAGGAGTGGAGAAAAGAGTGGGGGAAAGCGCTGATGAGAGGGAAATAGAGGAATTTTTAAGGTTAAGCGGCTTAAATCCTGATTACCAGCAAATACCTGCAGTCATCCAACATAGCGCCCTAATAGGAATGCTAACAGATGAAAGGGCAAGAGAGATGGGGGAAAGAGCGAGAGAATTCTTCCAAAGAGGTATGTGGGGGCTTGGTATTTTAGCGGCTTATGCAAGTTATGTTATAGAAGCAGGATGTGAAGAGGAAGTGGCGGGGTGGGAAGAGATAAAGGAGCAGATAAAGAACGAAGACCTTATAGAAGAGGTAAGCAGCCAAGTGGCAAGAATGGAGGCAGCGCTCCAGGACAGATATGAAGAGCAGGTGAAGGGCAGGTTGGAAAAAGTTGAAGATGAGGAATTTAAGGCGCTAGTGGAAGGGCTGGTGGAAAGAGATGCAGAAACCGCAGCCCTTGCGTTAGATTGCTGGTTTATGTTTAGAAGCAGGAGAGGGAGAATAAAGGAGATTTTGAGGAATGAAAGGGAAAGGGCAGCGCTGTTGAGGGTGCTGTGGGTAGCGGAAAGGGTAAGGAGAGAGAATAGGGATAGAGATGTGCTTTATTTTGTGGAAAAGGCGCAAAGCGCAGGCAGTGCGCAAGAAGCATTGCTCAACCTCTCCTTAGCCACCACTGTCAGCGCTTCCCTCCGCTATGCGGAACGAGTAGCAAGAGTGATGCGAATAGACAGGAGAGCAGAGTTAAGAGAGGCGATAAGAAGGGCAAAAGAGGGGGAGGAAGAAGCGCTTTTAAGGTGGAGCGAAAGGTTTGCAGAAGAGGTGGCAAAGAAGCTTGAGAGGCCGCTTGCATTCCGTTTAAGAGAAAGAGTAGAGGGGAGTAGAGAAGAGAGGAGGAAGAAAGCAAAAGAGATGTTGGAGAGGGTGAGGGCCGCCTTTGTTAGAAGGATGAGAAATGGAGATGTAGAGGGCGCTTTTCGCTTATTAGAGTATTTGATAGAAACCAGAGTGCTTCCCGCATCCACAGTTAAAGCAGTGGAATTAGCAATAAGAGATGGGGAGGCAAGAAGCGCGCAGGCGCTGATGCAAACCATAAGAGAGTTTATACAACTTAAAGCAGCAAATAGGCGCTTTTTAGCCAGCGCTCGGGAGCGCGCCAGAAGGATAAGAGAGATGCTGGCGCAAGTAGAGGGATGGGAGACAATGCTTCCTCCCGCCACCGCGAGGCAACGCAGAGCAGAGTCCTCAATAGAAAATGAATTAAGAAGCCATATAGAAAAGTTTAAAGAACATGTAAGGAAGAGGGAGATGGAGAGCATAGAGAGAGAATATGAAGAGATACAAAGATTGGTGGATATGCGGGAAAGAGAGAGAGGAAGGGAGAGAAGGGGAGAGAGAAAGGAAGAAGCAGTAGGAGAAAGGGTGAGGAGGCAAGCAACAGCGCTCCAAAAAGTAGCAAGAATGATAGCCCAAGCAGAAAGAGGGCGCTTTGAATTCTACCTCTCAGACCTAATAGGGGCAGTGGGCGGCCCGCGAATAGAAGGGGATTATGCATGGCGAGAAACAGAAAGTCAAGCACAGGCAGCTATGAGAGCAAGGAATGAAGAAGAGGCGGTGAGAGCATACAGGCGAGCGCTATGGGTGTTTGCAAGCGGCATTGAAAGGATGGTAAATGATAGAATAGGGCATAAAGGAAGAGGGGGAGCAGGAGAAACCGCGGCCCGCCTCTTTGAGTGGGCATACCTCTCTGCTGCAGGGCTGCCCACAAGGGAGAGGTGGAAGAGAGAAAGAGCAGGGAAAGTTTTAGAAGCATTGGGAGAGGTGGCAACCCTTGCCGCAGGCATAGAGGGAATAGGAGAGAGTATAGGGACATTCAAGGATGAAATGGTAAGGGTTATAAGGGCATTAAGAGAGTATGCGCAAGGCAGGGCAGAATGGAGGGCGGTTGAGGGAGCGTTGGAGGATTTAAGAGATGCAGTGGAAAACACACATCTTTTAGAAACAGCATCCATGACTGGCATGGCAGCAGTGGGAGGGATTGCAGCAGGGGTAGCGGCAGGAAGCGCTGCATTAGGATTTACCGCTTTTGGAATAGCGTCTGCCTCGCTTATAAGCGGGGAGCAGGCGCATGAAGAGTATGTGGCAGAAGGGATGGTGCGGCCCACCACTGCGCTTACCATTGCATTAGATTTAGCGCCCGGTGTAGGGGGGTTGGTAGGAAAGATAGGGGGAAGAGTGGGCGGTATGCTCGGGAGAGGGATAGCAATAGGGGAGGTGGCAGGGCTTTCTGTGCTTAGTGCAAGCGGAGCATGGGCTACCGCAAGCGCCCTTCTCCAGCAAGATTGGAAACATGCGCTCATAGCAGGAACAGGTACCGCTTTAGGTGTATATGCAACAAGAACCTCCATTAGAGCGCTTAGAAGAATGAGAGAAACGGTACGCCACACCCCACAAGCACACGCGCAGGAAACAATACCAAGATTGCCCGCGGGAAGAGGGGCAGCGGAAGAAGCGGCAAGAAGGGCGCAGAGAGCAGGTGGAGAAACTGTTACAGTAAGGAGATATAACCTGCAAAGCGCTGAGTTTAGAGATGCGGTCGCGAGCGGGAGGATAGAAGTGGAGGATTTGCCGCCCGCAGTGAGGCAATGGGTAGAAGGGAGGATGAGAGGAAAGCCGCCTAAGCGCTCCCTTCGTGTAGCGATAAGAGAAGGGGAGGAGATAGCAGAGGTAGAAAGAGAAGTGAGAAACGGGCGGCTCGCCTTTGAGCACTTGTATAGAGAAATTAATGAAGCGGGGTGGATAAGAGTGGTGGAAGAGGGGGCGGTGGAAGAACTTGTGGAGTTTGGAAGGTTAAGAGGTTTAGAGCGCCTTCCACCTCTCTTTATCCAATATTTAAGGAAAAGAGGAGTGGTAGAACTCCGCTCAATAAGCGGGAGAAGAGCAGAATACCTGAATGTGAATTCTTTCGCTTCCTTAGACCTTGCTGATTATCTGCGGTGGTTAGGTAGAGAAAGGGGCAACGAGGCGCTCCTGCAAGCAGCAGAGCGAACGAGGGGGTGGGAAGTTGGCATAGAAGAATTGAGGGTAAGAGGAGGGGTAGAAAGAAGGGCGCAGAGAGTGGAGAGGGATGCAAGGGAGATAGCGGAAAAAGTGGAGAGAGATATAGAGGAGTTGGCATGGAAGGTAGCGCTTTCAGAAGAGGGGGCAGTCCCCTTGCGGGAGGATAGCATTTTGGCGCAAATATTGAGAGAGGAAGGGGTGGTTGCAGAAGGCAGGATAGATAAGGAGAGGTTCTTGGAGATATATCAATCAGGAAGATTAGCAGAGCGCTATATGGAAAATCTGGCAAAAAGGGCAGGGATAGAAGAAGGGGAATTGATGGCAGAATTAGAGAGGAGGACAGGGGCAGAAATAGATGAACTTATTAAAGAGGGGGAAAGGAGTTTAAGGATAGGTGGCTTAAGAGGGGCGGCAATAAGAGGTTATGTGGCGGAGAGGTTAAGGAGAGTGAGGGCGCTTTGGGAGAGGGTGCTGAGGAGGAGAGGGAGCATTAAAAGAGAGATGGCAGAGAGGTTGAGGAGAGCAAGGGAGATGCAGGAGAGGATAGCAAGCACACTAAGCCTTCCTCTAAGGAGAGGAGCAACAGCAGAAGCAGTAGCACAAGCGCAGCAACGCCTTAGAGAACTGTTCCGCCGCCTTCCCTCTCTCAAAGAAATAAATCTTGCTAATAAAGAAAGTGTAAGAAGAGCTTACGCCCATCTCATAGAATATACGCAAAGAGCTCTTAGGGCGGTAGGAAGGACAGGGCGCGTGATGAGAGAAAGGGCAATGGCCGGCTTAATTTGGTTCTATGAGCATGGGGGAAAAGCATTAGCAGGCAGTAGAGAGAGAATTAGAGAATTGGTAAGAAGATTGAGAGAGAAAGGAGAGGAGGCGGTAGAAAGGGCTAGAGAGCAAAGAGTGAGGTTGAGAGAAGCAGTAAGGAGAAGAGGGGAAAGAGTAGGAGAGGTGATGAGAGAGAGGCGGGAGAGGGTAAGAGAAGTGGTGAGAGAGACGAGGGAGAGAATAAGAGAAAGGGCAAGAAGGGTAGGCGGAGAGGTGAGGGAGAGGGCAAGGAGAGTAGGAGAAGAGATAAGAGAAGGGGGGAGAAGAATAGAAGAGAGGATGAGAGAAAGGGCAAGAGAAGTTAGGGAGAGAGTGAGAGAGGTAAGAGAGAGGAGAGCAAGGATAACATTAGAAGGAAAAAACGCGGAAGAGGTGTTTGAACTTTTAGAAGAGGGAATAACAGTAGAGGAGCTGGCTAAAAGAGGGCTGAAAGGAGAGTTGTTAGAGTTTTTGAGAACTGTGGCTGATGAAAAAGGGGTGGTGAGAGGGGAAAGGAGAATGTGGGAAGAGTTATATGCAAGATATAAAAGCGATGAGGCACTCCTCCAACAAGCAAAAGAGATAGAAAAGGCAGAGGAAGTGATAAATAAAAGAATCTATGAAGCCAGAGAGAGGGTATTAAACGCATATTATTCCCCTCAATCACAGTTGGAGGGGACGGTTTTAGATAGTGGGATGCCTCGCGATTATGCGTTTTGGGAAGCGTTAAGGCAAGAGGGGATAATAGAAGAAGGAGGAATAAATGTTGCTAAGTTTGTAAAAAGCCATCGCTCAGGAGCGCTATTTTACAGATATTTAGAGAATTGGGCGAAGAGGAACGGCATTGATGAAAAAACGCTCTTTCAAAATGTTATAAAAAGACAGGAAGCATTAATAGAAACCGCCAGAAACCTTCTAAACCAGCGCTCTTCCACTATGAGAGGGGCTGGGCTGGACGCGTTAGCAAAGGTAGAGGAAGAATTGCAACGCCTCCGCACCTACCTTCACCAAAGAGGGGGATTGAGAGAGCTTGAAGAGCGGGTAGGGAACCTCTTAGAGAGGACAAGGAATCTGATAAGAAGGCATGTAAGGAGAGAGGAAGGAGTGAGGGAAGAAGTGAGGGGAGAAAGGGAAGAAGCGCAGGCAAGAGAAAGGGAGGAAGTTAGAGAGAAAGAGGTAAGAAGAGAAGTAAAAGAGGTAGAAAGGGCAGAGGGAAGGGCGCAAAGGCGAGAGGCAAGAGAGTATGCAAGCGTGGCGCGAATAGAAAGATTTATCAACAAAAGCGAAGAAGACCTGCAGCAACTTTTCACACTTTTAGGAAGGCCTATAAGAAGGGAAGGGTTGAGGCGAGGGGTGAGAGAGGTAGCGAGAAGAGCGCGGGGAGAGGAAGTACTAATAGAGATGGAGAGATTGAATATTAGCGATGAGTTAAAGGAGTTTCTGAGAGAAAAGGGCTATGTGAGAAGGGTTAGAGAAGGGGGGCGTGAGATAGAGGCAGTGGATTTAGAGAGAGTGTTTGAAAATATGCCCAGCGTAAGGGAATATGCGCTGTGGAGAGCAAGAGAAAACGAGGCGATGAGAGAAGGGATAGAAGGACTGTGGAGAGAGTATGAAAAGGTGTTCAGGAAGAGAGAGGGGTGGGTGCAGGCGCGGGCGCAACTGCTAGGGATACCGCGAGAGATGGTGGCAAGGGCGCTGAGATTTATGAGAAACCCTGCCGCTGCTATAAGAGAGGTGTGGGCTGCAGCAAAAGAGCAGGCAGGAATAGAAATAGCGCGGGGAAGAGAGGAGTTAAGAGAGATGTATATTGATTTAATAAGAAGGAGTTTAGAAGTGGGGAGAAGGAGTTTAAGAAAAAAACTTGTGGCGTTTTTGATTGATTATGCGCGTCTGTTGGAAATGCAGGGAGAGAAAGAGATGGCGGCAAGCGTGATAGCAAGCGTGCGAAGATATGCAAGAGGACCTCTTCAAAGATGGGAGATAAGAAGGTTAGGGCAGCGGTTAGGGGAAGGAAGGATAATGCGCACCAGCGATTTGGCAGAACGCCTAATGGCAGATTATTTCAGACTTCTGAGAGAAAGTTTAAGAAGGCCGCAGGGGTGGGGGTTGGCAGCAACAGGAGGACTAAGAGCTCTAAGAATGATAAGACACCCCTTAGCGCTCCTCTCACCCGTCCTCCTCTATACAGTCAAGAGAATGGCGGTAAGGATAGGGCCGCGCGCATATATATATTTACGCGCCCTTTCTCTGGTTGCCGCAAGCGTAGGGAAAACCACGGCAGGGCTGTTTGCAGTGGGAGTGGGCGGCTATGTTTTTGGCAGGCCGCTTATAGAAGCAATGTCCCGCGCCCACACAGAAATAGCGCAAAGAGAGGAAAGATTAACAGAGGAAGAGTTTGCCCAAGATGTTTTAGGGTTCTTGAACGGCACAACGAGAGTAGGGAACAACATACCTAACACCCTGCTATTAGCATACATAAAGCAAAGAGTAAGGGAGAGTGGGGCTCAAGAAGCGGAAGTTATAAGAGAGATTCTGGGAGAAGAGGCGTGGGAAACATACAAGAGGATAAGAGAAGGGCAAGAGAGGGGGGAGGCGCAAAAGAGGATTGAAGCGCTGCGACAGGTGCTAAGCATGGAACGCCGCTTAATGGTTGTGGAAAATGAGGAAAAAACGCTGCATGATGGATTGATGGCGCTGATTAGGGAGGGGCGCATTACGGCAGAAGATGGCTTTTACGCGTTTCTTGCGTTGAGAGGAAGAAATAACATAAAGAAGATATTAGAAAGACCAGATGTGGTGACGATAATAAAGGTAGCGGCGGCAGTGAGAAGGGGAAAAAGAGAGGCAAAAGAGTTAGAAGAACTGCTGAAAAAGCCGCCAGAAGAAGTGGTGGAAATAAGCGGTACAGACTCCATTGCCACACTGAAGGACACACTGAAGGAAACGCTTAAAAATAAAGAGGTTAAAAATAAAGAGGCGAAGAATCTACAATTTTTCGAAGTAATAAATGGGAAGGAAGAAAACTTTGTCGCGTTTTTGAGAAATTATGTAAAAGGTGTAGATAAAGAAGGTATAAAGAGGGTGTTGAGAAGAGATTTTGGGGTGGTTGTTGTAGAAGAGGAAAAGCCGCCGAGCAATGCGGTTGTTGTGATAAATGTGAGGGTAAGAAGTGAAGATGGGAAGATAGAAAGAATATTGAGGCTTGCGTTTCTTCCCGGAAAGAAACAATCAAAGAAGCAAGAAGGGCAGTAAGGTAAAAAAGCATTAAAAATAATGTAAATAAAAACATGAATATGGATGTGGAAGAGAAGATAAATAAAACGGTGGAAGAAGGAGGAATTCTTGCTCTGCTTTACTTTGATGTTCATGCGAAAGATAAAGAAAAATTGGTTAATTTGGCAAAGGGATTTGTTAAGGAGATAATACATAAGCCGGGAGTGGTTATGGCGCTTGGAGAGATTGAAGAACCGCTGCCGCCAGAGGAGGAGGGGAAAAATTGGTCCACTTATGTTACGGTAAAGGTGCTCACGCGCGATTTTAAAAGTTTGTTTGCGCTTTGTATGGCGCACAGCCCTTTTAATGTAGAGATACTAAAACCACAACATCTTAAACTAGACCTTCCCCAACTCCACGACATCCTAGCAACCGCTTCTGCCATTACCGCAGAATATAAAAAATACATAGTGACAAAACTTGCAAGCCCGCAAGAGTTGGCGCAAATAGAACAGAGCCTCAAAAGAAGGGCTGAAATGGGTAAAAAGGTGGGTGAAGATGAAACTGATAAGTAGCGGTATTCCTGGTTTGGATGAAGTGTTAGGAGGCGGCTTTCCAGCATCTTCCATAATAACCATAAGCGGGCCTACAGGATGTGGAAAAACAACCTTTGGTATGCAGTTCATACTAAGCAGCAAAGAACCAGGGATTTATATAGCAATAGAGGACAGCAAAAGAGACCTTATAAACCAGTTCGGCTCCATGGGATGGGATTTGGAAGACGCAGAAAAAGAAGGGGAATTAATCATATTGGATTATCCCGTAAATGAAGTGGACCAGTTGGTAAGCAGAAGGGGGAGTTTGCAAGAGATAATAAACACCACAGGGGCAAAAAAAGTGGTGATTGACAGCATCATGCCGGTGGCGCTTTATTATAAGGATGAGGAGGAGAGGAAAAAAGGGTTTTTAGAATTGGTGGATAATATACGCAGATGGGGAGTGACCACCTTAATAATCGCAAACGCCTCATCCTACCGCGAACTTCCCAAGAGCGATTATGAGATTGAGAGATATACGCATGGGTGGATAAATCTTTATTATGAGTATGATGAAAAAACAGACAGCCGAGTGAGAAAATTAGAGGTGCTAAAAATGAAGGGAGCCAACCACTCTACAAAGCGCTACCCCTTCATATTGGACAGCAACGGCATAAGATTACTAAGCACTCCTGCAAACCTTTCTAAAGTAAGAGAGATTGTAAAAAAGATAGCGCAAAGGGAAAAGGAGGGGAAGAAAGAAGGGGGAGAAGGGAAGAAAGAGAAGAAAAAAACCCTTAAATTTAAATTAAAAAGAGGTGTGCCCAAACGCCGGGAAGAGGGTTGAAGGCAAGGATGCGCTTTCCCTTGAACCTTTCCACTTCCTCCTCCCTCTCCAAATCAACCACCAGAATATCTCTAAACGCCTCCGGCACCTTGTCGCGCTTACTTATCTTTGCAACAAAAAAGCGCTTATCTACAGCTGCATTTGAAGGAAGGGCGGACGGCTCAACCACCACCCGCGCATGTATAGAGACAAGTTTCTTTAAAAAGCCCACATCAGGAAAAACCTCCACCTCAATATGCACAGAATAGGTTAATTTATCATAAACATCAAAATTAACATTCAACCCTCGCAGCGCATCTTCATCAATTATGTGAATGAGTTTATAGCGGCCTGCTAACCTTTTGCATACCTCTACCGCACCGCCTAGATAGCGCCTTCCTTTTTTTAGGGAAAAGGCCTGTTTATCCTTTACAGCAACAACAGGCACCTCTAACATGCGCTATCACTTCTTCTAAACTTAGCAACCTTTCTTCCCCGCTTTCCATATTCTTAAGAGTGTATTTGCCACTCTTCACCTCTTTTTCACCCACCACAAGCACATAAGGAATTTTTAAAGCGTTTGCATACTCAAATTGCTTCTTTAAATTGCGCTCGTGTAGGTCTGTTTCCACCGCAACACCCGCAGCGCGCAACTCTTCCGCCACCTTAAATGCATGGGAGTAGGTGCTTTCAAAAGAGGCAATGAAAAGGCAAACATGCGTTTTTTTGCCGCCCTCCAGCAGCGTTGCCAAGCGGTCTACCCCTACCGAAATGCCCACCGCAGGAGCGTCGCGGCCATACTGCGCTAAGAGCCGATCATAGCGCCCCCCTGCCATCACCGTACCCACTTCATTAGAAACTTTAATCTCATAAATAGGGCCTGTGTAATAACTCAAGCCGCGCACCAAATGGAGTTCCAAATTAACCGCAAAGGAACAGTTTTCTAAAATAAATTCTAATTGCTCCGCCGCCTCTTTATTAAGGGAGCGCGCGATGTCCAGCGCCTCTTCATTGTTTTTAGCGTAGAGATGGTCAATAAGTTCTTCCCCTCTTTTCCATCTCTCGCCACCCGCACCCCCCCACAACCGCTCCGCACAACCCCCATCAACCCCCGCACCCCCACCAACCCCCCGAACCCCCCCCACCCCCCGACCAGCACCGAAATTGTCCACCCACGCCACGCGCCCCTCAATGACGCCGACACGCACACCGACGCACTGCCCACCCCACAACCCGACCCCGGCCACCAACCGCCACCCCCCTCCCTA
>JALWZW010000064.1:32128-39561 GCA_026992595.1 Microcaldota archaeon
TAACCACTTTCAAGCCAACCTTATCCACTTTATCCATAATTCTAAAAAACTCCTCCTTTTCAGAAATGTCAAACATTCTTACTGCGGATTCCATAAGTTGGCGGTGGTTGAGAAGAATGCGAGGGGTGAAATTAAAAGAGGAGAGAAGGTTGTGCGCTAAAGAGAGAAGTTCCACTTCACAGCGCATGGAAGCGCTCCCTATGATATCTGCGTCTGCCTGAATAAACTCCCTATACCTGCCCTTTTGCGGCTCTTCCTTCCGCCACACTTTGCCTATAGCATAGCGCTTAAAAGGCAGCGGCTCGGCGCAATGGGCAAAAAAGCGTGCCAACGGCACTGTAAGGTCAAAGCGGAGAGCGTACTTCCTCCCTTCTAACACAAAAATCTGCTCCTCTATCCCACTTCCCGCTTTCGCGGTCAATGTTTCCAAATATTCAAAGGCAGGAGTATCCAAAGGCCTAAACCCATAGAGAAGAAAAAAGCGCTCCACTTTAGAAAGAAGGTCTTTTATAAGATAAGACCTGGGAGGAAACATATCGCGAGTACCTTTAGGTGTGCGCATAAAAAGATTAGAGAATAAAGAGTTTAAAAAGGCGCTTACCTCTGCTATTAAAGGATTAAAAACCTTGTTATACAAATAGTTTATTTATGAAAAGGCGGGCTTTTTTACAGATGGTTGCGTTGGGAGGCGTTGGCCTTGCTTTAGGGTGTGGGAAGGGAGAGCAAGGGGGAAAGCGGAGGAAAGCGATAAGAAAACCGCTGTGCGAACCGCTCGCCATAAGCGAAGAGATGAAAAAGAAGGAACTGCCTAATGCTACCACTGTTTATTATTTAGGAAAACCTGTGCCTATTATATTGTTTGAGGAGAAAGAGAATAGGATAACCATAGAAAAGCATATTCAAATAAATAGTGCCCAAGTGATGGCTCAGGAGAGCCCGGTGACAGCAAGAGGAAGATTTTTTAGGAATGAAGGATGTTTTATAAGGCCAGAAGTGGCAAATTACACGTCTCTAATGATTCCCCATCTAAAAAACCTATCTAATTATGCCATCCATGTCTTTGAACCAAGAGGGAGCATAACATGTATAGAAGATTCTAAATTTGGATATAAACTTCGCATATGGAAATATATACGGGAAACTACCAACACCTATTATCTCCAGCCTATTACCATACCTTTAATAGATATAGAAGAAATAAGAGGAATTGACCCCTGGAAAGAAAAAAGAGCAGAAGATGAAATTAACCTTATTCACCTAAGAAGACATAGAGTGGTTATAAGAGATGAAATGTTAATAAAAGGGAGGGGAAGGATAGAAGTAGAAGAAAAGCGTCTTGCTACAGAGTTTCCCTCAATCAACCAAATTAAACAAAATTACGACAATGTTGAGATAAAATTAATTCCACATACCGAATGTGACGAGCCCATAGTTTATGAATGGGTGGAGGATTTGGTATTCCTAATCACAGACCTGCAAAAAAGAAAAATTAAATACAATAGGAATAGCAGGTTGGAAGTTGGAGAAACGATATATTATGGAAAAAAATATCTTATTAGAGTGAATGAGAAAGGGGTTAATATCACAGAGTTAGACAAAGAATTAAGATATAAACAAATGTATAGATAGTTACCCATAGCGCCTTCTGAAAAGAAAGTACATTTTATTTAAAGCCGCATCCACTTCATTACGAGAAGTGGCGGGGCTCAACAGAGGGGGCTCCTCTCTTTCAGAACGCTCTCTCATCACCTCTTCCGCTGCATCTAAAGCAGTGGATAAAGTATCAACAGCATCTACCACACCCACTGCTTCTACCCCAACCACATCCTGCCTCCCACTGCTTTCCCTCACCCTTCTAAGAAGTTCCTGAATAAATAACTGGTCTTCAAACTTCCGTCTTACCTCTCTTTTCAACAATGCTTCTGCAGTACTATAATCTCCTGCTAGCAAAGCAGACCTTACTCCCTCACTCATCGCACCTCTAATAGCAGATAAAACCACGGTGCCTTCAGTAGTGCTTCCATCAGCTAAACGATAGCGCACCCTTATTCTTAAATCGCAAGAAAAAGGAGTTAAAGGCCCCGTATCTTGTTCCACAATCTGCCCTTTATTAAGAAACATATTCCCTATCCGTTGAGAAGTTGCAAGCCGTCTACCAATCAACATAAAGACATTGTTATAATTAAAAGAAGACAATCTCACCCTTACATTAGACAAAGAAGCTCTTCTGACTGGCTGCTCAGGTGCTCTCCTTCGCCCTCCCCTCTCCCCAGCCCTTCGTGGGACATTAACACGTGGTTGGCTACGAGGGCGGGAAGGAGGGAAAGGGGGTTCCCTTCCTAAAATAGAGGAAAGCTCTACTTTTTGTTGATAAGTTAGAGTTAAGCGATCAATGCTTGCCCCTCTATCCAAAACCCTTAACCTGGTAGCTGCCACTACAGCATCCGGAGACCTCAAATAAATCCTATTATTTTCCACCTTCACATCTCTTGTGGCTAAGTAGAGAAAAGCGGCTAATCTAGTGTCCTGCTCCCTTTCTCCCAACTGTTTAAACCACTGGACATTATCCCTATTCCTCACTGCTTCTATAAAAAGCGATTGGAACTGCTGAGGGGAGAATTTAGGGGAGCCAAACTCATTGCTAAAAAGAGAGCGTTGGCGCATAAGCCATGCGCCTGTGCCCACAGAAAGTTCCAACTCCTGCTTCTTCTGCTCTCTTTCCGCAGCCACAAAGAATAGAGGAAGGGAAGGTATATAAAGGCATCTTTGAAGGGGTTTTAAGGTTTTTCATTAAGTTTAGTTAAGTTTTGCGTTAAGTTTCTGATTGGTTTTGCGTTAAGATTGAGGGGCTTGCGTTAAGTTTTTAAATAAAAAGAAGGAGAAAAAAGCATGGAAGAAAAAGAGTTAATAAAAATGCTGGCAGAGGGAGAAAATGAGTTTGTGGAATTTAAAAGAAAAATTACACCCAAAGTGGCAGAGGAGATAGTGGCAATGAGCAATGCGCGAGGCGGAATTATTATAATAGGGGTGGATGATGAGGGGAGAATTGTAGGCACCACATCCAACAAGGAAAGCATAAACGCATTAGTCCAAAACATCACCCCTCCGCCCAACCTAAAAATAGAAGAAACCAGCATAGGGGAGAAAAAGATTTTGATAATAAAGGTGGAAAAAACGCCCTATATAACCACTTTAGGTGGAGTGGCTTACATAAGGATAGGAAGTTCAAAAAGGCCTTTAAGTTTAGAAGAAACCATGGCGCTGGCAAACGAATACCTTATTTTTTCCTTTGATAGAAGTTTAACGCCCGCTGGCGAAAAAGAGGTTGATTTAAGGATAGTGGAGAAGTTGAAGGAGAAGGTTAAAAGAGTGCAGTGGAAAAAATGGCTTTATAAGCAGGGCTACGCTAAAAACAACCATCTGACGCTCGCGGGGCTGCTCATTTTTGGCAAGGAGCCCACCGCTTATTTCCCTCATGCAAAAATAAGAATAAAAACAGGCGCGCTTGAACAAAAAGTGGAAGGGCCGCTACCTTTTCAAGTGGAGAAAAGCGTTGCTTACATAACTGCAAACCTCCCCCAACTGGAAATCAAAAGCGGAGTGAGAAGAACAGAGATGTGGGGGGAAGAGATAGCTTTGATGATGAGAGAGTTGGTGGTTAACGCGCTTGTCCATAGAAACTACGCCATTTATTCAGAAGTATTTGTAGAATGCAGCGGGTCTAAAATTATAATAAAAAACCCCGGCTCTTTTCCGCCCGGCTTTAATATAGAAGACCCTCAACCGCTCCCCCGCAACCCTCTTATATACGAAGGTATGCATCTTTTAGGGTATGTGGAAAAAGAAGGGGGAGGGATTGAGGAGGTGCGCAGGATTGCGCGCAAATATGGGATAAAGGTAAGGTGGATAAGTAAGGAGGTATTTACAGTTGTGGAGGTAGAATTCCCTACAGAAGTGGATGAAAAAGATAGGGAGATATTAGCAATAGTAGAGGTCCCTTCGAGTTCCTCCTCCATAGCCAAAAAAATCCGCTTATCAAAAGTTGCCACAGTAGAGAGGTTGAAAAGGTTAGAGGAAAAAGGGCTGGTGAAGAGGATAGGGAAAGGCAGGTTTGTAAAATGGGTGAAAAGTTAGCGTTAAGTTTAGTTAACCTTTGCGTTAAGTTTTAAGGTATTTTTGCGTTAAGAATATATGGTTTTTCGTTAATAAAGAGCGCAAAAGAGGTTTAAAAACCTTGTTATACAAATAGTTTATTTATGAAAAGGCGGGCTTTTTTACAGATGGTTGCGTTGGGAAGCGTTGGCCTTGCTTTAGGATGCGGGAATGGAGAGCAAGGGGGAAAGCGGAGGAAAGCGATAAGAAAACCGCTGTGCGAACCGCTCGCCATAAGCGAAGAGATGAAAAAGAAGGAATTGCCTAATGCTACCACTGTTTATTATTTAGGAAAACCTGTGCCTATTATATTGTTTGAGGAGAAAGAAAAGGGAGTAGAGCTAAAGGGAGAGGTTGTTCATGTTAACATGATTAAAGGTATGGATGCCACCACACCCATATCAAAAAGAACAAGAGGATTTGTGGATGAGAACTGTTGGGAGATCACAGAAGGGGTCAGTTATAAGGCGGTTATGGAGGTGCATTTAAAAGCACTCGCTAACTACGGCGTGTATGGGTTTGAACCTGTTGGAGAGATTACATGCGAAAATCAGTACGCCCTTAACATTTGGAGATACAAGAGGGAAGAGAAAAATAGGTATAAACTTCAAAAAATCAGCGTCGCGCTCTCTTCCATTGTAAAAAATGAAATGGAGTACAAAAAAGGCAGATGTGAAGGATGTTTAATAAATTTTGCATTTACAGGGCAAAAAGTGGAAATTGCAAACCTCACACATATAAGAAGGCACAGAGTATATATAAGGGATGAAAAAGCGCTAAAAGCGGGATTAGAAGGGGAAAAAGTGGTGGAGGTGGAAGAAATAGAAAGGTTAAGCTCCCCGCCCACCACCTCTGCTCTGGACGAGAGGTCAAAATATGAGCGCCTTGTTCTCCAACTCCACCCTCTAAAAACCAGCCAATGTGATGAGCCAGTGGTGTATGAATGGGTGGAGGATCTGATAGTGGTGCATGCAGAGAAAAAAGCATATTTAATCAAAGTAAATGAAAAAGGGGTGAGTACAAAAAAATTAGGACAATAATTAAGCTCTTCTTCTAGTTCTTCTCAAAATTTCCGAAACTAATTGACGGGCTACTGGAGGTGGAAGCCTACCCATAAAACGCTCTCCTCGCGCCCTCCATTCATCCATTACAGCAGTGGAAGAATCTATTGCTTTTTCCAGCGTGGCCATGGGCGCTGCCAGCGCAACAACCTCCACACCCACCACCTGCTTACCAAACCGCCGCCCAAGTTCATTTAAAACGCCTGGAGCAGTGGGCGCGGTGGGAGAAAGCGATTCATTTAAAGCACGGGTCAAAGAAGCGTTAACATCCTCTTCATTGCCATTACGCACCGAATTAATCAACCCCATACCTAAATTCCCATAACCCACTAAACTTAAGGTTGCGGTGGTGCTGGTGCCGTCAGCAAAACGAATTCTCGCCTTAACCTTAAAATCAGTGGCTAAAGGAATGGGTGTAACAAAGCCGGTGCGCTGGGGATTTGTAATGCTGTCCACCACCCCTAAAAACAACCACCTATTTAACCTCACCGTCCCCCTAACCACTGGTGCAGCCCCACCTCGCCCTCTCCTCTCCCCAGCCCTTCTCGGAATGTTAATACGCGGTTGGTGGAGAGGTGGAGAAGGGGCTTCTCTTCCTAAAATAGAAGACAGCTCTGCTTTTTGCTGGTCAGTGAGAGTTAAGCGATTAATGCTTACCCCTCTGTCCAAAAATCTTAACCTGCTAACTGCTCTCACCGCATCCTCAGACCTCTCAAAAGAAATCCTATTATTTTCCACCTTTACATCTCTTGTGGCTAAGTAGAGAAAAGCTGCTAATCTGGTGTCCTGCTCCCTTTCTCCCAACTGTTTAAACCACTGGACATTATCCCTATTCCTCACTGCTTCTATAAAAAGCGATTGGAACTCTTGAGGGGAGAATTTAGGGGAGCCAAACTCATTGCTAAAAAGAGAGCGTTGGCGCATAAGCCATGCGCCTGTGCCCACAGAAAGTTCCAACTCCTGCTTCTTCTGCTCCCTTTGTGCAGCCACAAAGAATAGAGGAAGGGAAGGTATATAAAGGCATCTTTGAAGGGGTTTTAAGGTTTTTGAGTGAAATATAAGCATGGCGGGAGGATTGCTAAGGAGGGTGATTTCTCGCGCTCCCAGAAGTCAACGGCCATATCCAATAATGGCAGAGAGAGAAGTGGTGGTAGGAAGGACAAGGGTGCGCGTATGGGTGCGCGAGGGGGAGAGCGCTCAAAATATAATAATGAGGGCGGCAGAGCAAACAAGGGGGTTTGTGATAAGGAGGTACTATGAAAGTTTAAACGCTTATGAAATTGTAGCAGTTCAAATAGGAGACCAACTGTTAGTAAAGGAGGACGAAAGGTTTGAAGATGTGGAAGTATGGCCCCCACGCGCTCAGGTAGATTTTAGGCGCTTAAGGGAGTTGGCTCAAAGAAGCAGAGGGGGAATACATATAAATTATGGCAGAGAAGGAGTGGTTTTTGGGGTAGATGAGGAAGGAAGGCCTGCCTTTTTAAACGCCGAGGAATGGCGCATTAGAGGAGAGGCACCACCTATTTACCTCACTTTAAGCGATTCAAATTATGATCCGCAAAGTGTAGATGAAATAGGCAGAAGGTATGGTAGAGAGTACAGCCATCAGGAGTTCAGAAGAAGCAGCGGGAGGCAGTTTGAAGAGGTCTATGTTTGCAACATGCGCACAGGGGAAATAAGCGCGCTGGAAGTAGATTATAGAGAGATGAAGGTGGAGGGAGGGGTGGCATTTATAAACAGCCGCACCATCCTTCCCTCCTATTATAAGCAGTTTGATGGGGTGAAAGCGCGCGTGGTAAGAGAGATAGAAAAAGAGGTAGAAATAAAAGTTCCTTTAGAGATAATGGAAAGCGCGCAGGTAGGGGCGCAGTTTTCTATAGAAGAAGTAGAAGGGGGGGCGTTGGAGGTTTTAGAAGGAGGCGAGGTTAAGGGGGAGAGCGTGGAAATCAAAAGAGAGGAGGTAGAAATTAAAGGAGAAGAGGTGAAAGTAGAGGAAAGAGCAGAAGTGGGGCAGGGAGAAAGCATAATCCAAATTCCAACCGCTTATAAAGCAGAGCAACCGCGCGCAACCAACATTGCCTTTAAAACCACAATTACCCAATTTAAAAGCAAAAGGGTGCCAAAGAGGGAGATGCAAAAAAGCGCACCTTCACCAAAAGCAAAGGAGAGAAAAAAGATTAGGATAAGGGAGAATGTAATAAAGAGGGGAGAGTTTAAGGG
>JALWZW010000065.1 GCA_026992595.1 Microcaldota archaeon
GAAATCTCCCTGACGGCTCTGTGGAAATAGTTGCAGAAGGGGAAGAGGAAAAATTAAAGGAATTATTGGAGTGGGCGAAAAGAGGGCCGGAAGGAGCGGTAGTGGAAGATATGAAAATAGAGTGGGTAGAAGCAAAAGGAGAATTTAAAGATTTTGAAATAAAATATTAGAGTTGCAAAAAGTTAAGAGAGCGAAAGGGAGAGAGAATGGTTGTGTTAGATTTTAGGTACGAGGATATAAAAGAATTGGTTAAAACAACCCAGCAGGAGTTGCTTGAAATTCTACCAGAAATAGGGGTGCCTGCAGAATATGATGAGGAAACCAAAAAGATGTATGTGGAGATAACCCCCAACAGGCCAGATTTATATTCTATGGTAGGAATAGCAAGGATGGTAAATATCTTCACAGGCAAAAGAAAACCAAGTGAATATTCCGCAGAAAAAGGGGATTATGAGGTTAAAGTGGAAACAGATTTTAGAAAGCACACTGCGTGCGCAGTGGTGAAGGGAGTAAAACTAAGCGAGGAAAGGGTGCGGGATTTAATGATCCTCCAAGAGAAATTAGTTAATACCCTGGGCAGGAAAGGGAAAAAGTTCGGGATGGGATTTTATCCGCTTTCCAAAATAACCTTTCCTTTAAAATACACCCTGAGGCGCAAGGAAGAGATAAGATTTAGGCCTCTGGGCTGGGAAAAAGAAGGAAGCGCAGAAGAGATATTAAAAGAGCATAAGAAAGGGAAGGAGTTTGGGGGGATTTTAGAAGGCAGGGAGCGGTTGCCCATATATGTAGACGCAGAAGGGAAGATAATGGCGCTTCTACCTATAGTAAATTCGGAGGAATGCGGAAAAATTGATGAAAATACGCAAGAAGTGTTTGTAGAGGTTTCGGGAACAGACGAGAGATTGTGCGAAAAGGCGCTCAATATAGCGGTGTGCCATTTAGCAGACCTTGAGGGAAAGGTTTACGAGGTAAAAATAAAGAGCGCGGAGGGTGAAAAAAGCTATCCAAACCTAAAAAGAAAAAGCATAGAATATGATGAAAAGTTTGCAGAAAAAATATTGGGAGAGAGGGTGAGGAGGGAGAAATTGGAAAGGATGGATTATAAAATAGAGGAGGAAAAAGTCCTTTACCCTGCCTACCGAATAGATATATTAGGGCTAATTGATGTGGTTGAGGATCTGGCTATCGCGCATGGATACAATAACTTTACACCCACTTTGCCCAATTTCTATTCTATAGGAAAAACAATAGACGATTTTGAAAAAGAGCATGCGCTCCTGCGCGGCATGGGATTTTTAGAGGTTAAAACCTTTATCCTCACCAATAAGGAGAGGATAAAAGAGGAGTATATAGAGGTGAAAAACCCTAAAACAGCAGAGTGCAGCGCAGTAAGGCCCTCTCTCATTTATTCCTTAAAAGAGGTTTTTGAGATAAATAAAATGAAGGGTCTTCCCCAAAAATTCTATGAGATAGGGCAGGTAAACAGGGGAGAATGGAGGGCATGCTGGGGAATAAGAGGGCTGTCTTTTTCAGAAATAAGAGGGGCCCTGCAGACATTTGCGAAAGAAAAAGGGTGGAGGTTTGAATTGAAGGAAAGCAACCACCCGCTTTTTGACCTATGCGCAGAGATAACAATAGGAGGGGAGAAGAGAGGGGTGGTGGGAAGGTTGAAGACAGAGATGGAAGGGGAAACTTGGATGTGTGAGATAGAGCTTGTCTAACGAACATCCTGAAGAGCTCGCTCTAAATCAGAGGCGCTCGTAAGTGCCTACCAACTCTGCTTTTGCTAAAATTTTCCCTTCCATAGCACTTTCTAATTGCGCCTTAGAAGAACCTTCCGCTAAAGAGAGGTTTTCGCTTAAAGCATAGAGTTTAAAGAAATAGCGGTGGGGACCATGCCCTTTAGGAGGGCAAGGACCTCCATAGCCCAACCTTCCAAAATCATTAACACCCAACACCCCATAATGCTTTCCTTCTTCCAAATAAGCGCGAGGAGGGATGTTCCACTCCACCCAATGTACCCAGGTGCCTGCAGGTGCATCAGGGTCATCGCAGATTATAGCAAGCGAAACGGTGCCTTCAGGGATGTCTTCTATAACAAGAGGAGGGTGAATGTCCTCCCCCTCACAGGTGTATTTTTTAGGGATGGAGGCCATAGATTTAAAAGCAGGGCTTAACACCCGCAACCCCATCACCCTAAAATGCGCTCCAATTCCTGCTTAAATACAGAAGGGTCTGAAAGAAGTTGGTACGCCCTTTTCCTGCTATCTGAGTAAGGAGAAAGGCGAATTATAGAGCGGAGCGCTTCTGGATTGTTGGTTAAGTTTTCAACCGCCTGGCGCCTCACATCGCTGTAACGAGATTTGGTGGCAAGGTGAACAAGCGCTGCATAACTGTCTTTCAACTTCTTAACCGCTTCCAACCTGCATTCGCTGTAAGGAGAGTAGCATGCCACTTCGGTTAAAACAGTGGGGTCATCTGTGGTGTTTACGCTATCTGAAAGAAGCATGAGCGCAAGGGAGCGGGTGGAAGGATAAGTGGATTCCTGCGAAACCTCTTTTACAAGCCAAGGATAATCAATAATAAGCTCAAGCGCAGCGCATCGCTTTTCCTCCTCCCCAGCATATTTAGCAATCTCGCAAAGCACCTGCGGATCTGAAACCTCATCCACACTCAACTTATTAGCAACACTCTTTTTGAAAGAAAGAGGGATGTTTGAGAGGAGCAAAAGGGAAAGAATCTCGGGAGAAGTGATTTTGCTTATTGCCTTTTTTGCATAGTTGGAAGAAGAATGTTCAACCACCAATTTTTTCAGTACATCCTCGCTTTCCAACCGCTCCAAGCAGGCATCTTTAGTATTTCTATAAGGAGTTTGGGAAAAGACCTTATAGATGTTGGAATCCTCCAACAGCAAGTCCAAAGCCAAAAAGCGGGTGTTTTTGAATAAAGAAAAGGAAGCCACTTCCACCAGCGCAGAATCTGAATGGGAAAGCGCCTCTAATGCAGCCATCCTCGTTTCTTCGCAGGGAGCGTATTTTGCTATCTCAATAAGCGCGTCAAGGTCTCCGTCCAATTGGGAAACCGCTGCCAATCTTAAAAATTTATAGCGAGAGAAACAAGCGATCTCAATAAGGACGCGTGCCTTGTTCCCTAATTTTTTGAGCGCCTCCAACACCTCCTTCTTCTTCCCCTTCACAAACACCTCTGCCAATTTCTTAAAGCGGGAGGAGCGTTCCTCTTTTAAAGCGCTTTTTGCTACGGCCTTGCGCCCTCTTCTGCTTTTCTCTCTGCTTCTTTTAACTCTCTTACTCACCTTCCTTTTGGAGGATAATCTGGTTGCCATGCAAAATATTCTAACGATAGATATTTAAATGCTTTTAAAATAAGCGGGGAAAAAGCAAGCCGGGTAAGGGAGTCGAACCCTTCTATGCCGCTTTATGCTCCTCATCGCAACAACTCAGAAAAGCGAACTGCAGGCGGCCGCATAACCGCTCTGCCAACCCGGCATCAAATTAAAACATATACCACATAATTTAAAAGGATTACTTGAGAGGCAATTAAGATGAGGTTTTTCATAGTAGCGCTTTTCGTGGGTATGTTATTTTTGGCGGGCTGTCTTCAACTGCAGCAGCCCAGCGCGCCTGATGAGGAAAAGCCGCAGCCAACAGAAGCGCCAAAATGCAAAACAGTGAGAGAAGAGGTGCCTTATACAGAAGAGGAATGTAAAGAGGTTATGGTGACCAAGCAAAGGTGCGAGAAAAAAGAGATAAACTATAGCTTTGAAATGGAGGGGCCCACCTATATATGCAGCCAAAACGGAGAATGTTCAGGCAGGCCTTTAGATGAATGCAGGGTCTGCACCACCGCAGTGGCGCGCTGCACCATGAGGATTACAAACTTAGATGAGGAAGCGGGCGCCTTCAAAGTAGGTGCGCGATTTTTGCTTATAGACGATGTGTTTGAAAGAGCACCCATCACAAAGGTGGTCAAGCCGGGCAAAACAGAAGAATTTGATTTCCAACAATTTTATGTGGCGCGCTTAGTGAGGTACGCGGACTGTGAATTGGAGATTTTAGAGGTTCCGGAAATAGAAAAATGTGTTGATGTGAGCGAGCCGGCGCAGGAATGTAAGAATGTAACAAAAACCAAAATAGTGGAAAGAGAGGTGTGCGAATAAATAAAAACAAAGAGGAAGAAAATAGAATAAGATGCTTGCTGCCACCTTTTCTGAGATTGTGCTAAAAGGAAAGAATAGAGGAGCGTTCCAAAGGCGCTTAGTGGAAAACATAGAAAAGACAACAGGCATTAAACCCCGCATTGTAGAATCTTGGGCAGTGATAGAAGAGAGCAATGGAGAGAGAAGAGAGGAAGTGAGGGAGCGGTTGAAAGATGTGTTAGGCATAGATTATGTATATGAGATTGAGGAGTTGCCGCTGGAGTTAGAGAAAGTTATTGAAAGGTTGGAAAGAGAGAGATATGAAGGAGCGGTAAAAATAGAAGTAAAAAGGTCAAACAAAAAATTCCCGCTAAACTCGCTTGAGATAGCGCAAAAGATAGGGAAGAGGTTGAAGGAAAAGGGGGTGAAGATAGACCTAAAAAAACCTGCAAAAAAAATTTTTGTGCAGGTGATGAAAGATAAGATATATCTCTCTTTAAATAGAGAAAAGGGATGGGGCGGGCTGCCTGTAGGGAGCAGCGGCCGCATCCTTTCCTTGCTTTCAGGAGGCATAGATTCGCCTGTTGCCTCTTGGATGATGATGAGAAGGGGCTGTGCAGTGGATTTTTTACATGTATTTGAGCAAGAAGGCGACAAAATAGAAAGGATAATAAAGATACTTAAGAGATACCATCCTCTTACAATAACGCTTTATAAAGCGCCCTATTCTGAATTCTATAAGCACACCTTTTCCATGGACGCCCGCTATGAATTGGTGGTTTTCAGAAGATTTATACTAAAATTAGCATCGCGCCTTCCCTATAAAGCAGTGGTTACCGGAGATAGTTTAGGGCAGGTGGCTTCCCAAACGCTGGAGAATTTGGCGGTTACAGACCAGGCAAGCGAAAAGGTGGTTTTTAGACCGCTTATAGGGATGAATAAAAAGGACATTATAGAGCTTTCTAAAAAATTAGGGCTATATGAAACTTCTATTGAACCCTATAAAGATTGCTGCTCCTTGGTGGCGCATAAAAGACCTATAACAAAAGCAAAAATAGAGAAGGTGAAGGAGATAGAAGAGGAGATAGGGGTAGAAAAAATAGTGGAAAGAACCCTTAAGAGGATAAAGAAAATAAAAATATAAGGCAAAAAGCGAAAAGAGAGGAAAAAGGGTTTAAAAGATTGTCCAAAAATTTTGTGGGCATGAAGTATATATTTAAAATAGGCGGACAAGCAGGCGCCGGAATAATGAGCGCAGGGCGGCTTCTTATTCTCTGCTTTTCCCGTGCGGGCTATAATGTGCTGGGGTACCCTGAATATCCTTCGCTTATAAGAGGCGGGCATAACGCAGTGCAGGTGAAAGTAAGCGAGGGAGAGGTGAGAGCACCTGAACCTAAGCATGATATGCTGATAGCGCTCAATCAAGACGCAATCACATTCCATCTGCCTGATTTAAAGGAAGAGGGGGTGGTGGTATATGATGAACATTTAAAATGTGATAAGGGCTATGGCGTGCCTTTCAGCAAAATAGCGATGGAAGAAGGAGATGTGCAAATGAAAAACACGGTAGCGCTGGGAAGTGCATTAGCGCTTGTTAACTATCCTTTTGAAATTTTTGAAAATGTGCTTAGAGACCATTTTGGAGGAAGGAAAGGGGAGGAAGTAGCAGAGCGCAACATAAGGGCAGCGCGGCGAGGGTATGAATATGTGAAGGAAAAAGGGTGGAAGCATAGAGAGATAAAGCCGCTCTCTGATAAGCGAAAGGTGATCATAACAGGTAATCAAAGCATCGCATTAGGAGCCATTAAAGCAGGGATGAAATTTTATGCCGCCTATCCCATGACGCCCGCATCTTCCATTTTGCACTATTTAGCAAAAGTAGAAAGAGATTTTGACATAATTGTGAAGCAAACAGAAGACGAGATAGCGGCAATAAATTATGCTTTAGGCGCATCTTTTGCAGGAGTAAGAAGTATGGTGGGAACTTCCGGTGGGGGCTTTTCACTGATGGTTGAAACGCTGGGATTGGCAGGTCTTTCAGAAACGCCTTTGGTAGTGGTGGTGGCGCAGAGAGTTGGGCCTAGCACAGGAATGCCCACTTGGACCGAGCAGGGAGATTTGAGATTTGTGCTCCACGCCTCTCAGGGAGAGTTTCCGCGCGCAGTTTTAGCGCCAGGAGATGTAAAGGAGGCGTTTTTGCTCTCTGCAGAAGCGCACAACATTGCAGAAAAATACCAAATGCCCGTAATCCTTCTTACCGATAAATTCCTTTCAGAAAGCGTTTTTTCAACAGAGGCGTTTAAGGAAGAGGTGAAACTAGAGAGGGGGGAGGTGGTGAGAGAAACCGCACCGCAAGAGGGCAGATGGAAAAGATATGCGATAACAGAAAGCGGTATCTCACCGCGCATCTTTCCCGGAACCCCGCACGGTATGCATGTTGCAACCTCTTATGAGCATGATGAAAGCGGCTTTAGCAGTGAAAGTTTTGTTATGAGGGTAAAGCAGGTGGATAAGAGAGCGCGAAAAGTGGAGAAGTTGCTGGAAGAAACGCCTGGGCCAAAGGTTTATGGAGAAGGGGAAATAGCGCTCATCACCTGGGGCTCCACCAAGTTGCCAAGTTTGGAAGCGCTTGAGATTTTGAAAGAAAAAGGGAAGAGCGCAAAAGTTATTCACAACACCCACATCTATCCATTCAACAAAAAGGCGTTTTTGGAAGCGTTAGGAGATGCAACACCCATAGTGGTGGAAAACAACAGCACCGCGCAATTTGCCGGCTATCTTAGAGAACAGTGCCTAATCGCTCCCAAAGCGATATTGCGCTATGATGGGAGACCCTTCTTTGCTGAGAATATAGCAGAAGGGGTAGAGAGGATAATGAAGGGCGAGGAAATAGCGGTGGTTAAAGAACAAAGAGATGTGGAGTATTACTATCCCTATCGCTTTAGGTAGAGTTGCGGAGGTGTTTGAATAAGTTGAAGGTGGTGTTATGAGTATGGAAAAAGGGGTAAGTATAGGAGATTTTAATGTTAAGGAGCAAACTCAATGGTGTCCTGGCTGCGGAGATTTTGCAATAGTGGCCGCCTTAAAGGGCGCACTTGCAGAATTAGGAATAAAACCACACCAAACAGTGATAGCGTCAGGAATAGGTTGCAGCGGGAAAAGCCCTCATTACATAAACACCTACGGCTTTGAAGGTTTGCACGGAAGAGCGCTTCCTTTAGCATCAGGGATAAAACTTGCAAACCATAAACTTACTGTAATAGCGATGGGCGGGGATGGAGATGGCTACGGCATAGGAGCGGGCCATTTTGTGCATATAATGAGAAGAAACTATGACATAACCTACATTGTCCATAACAATCAAATCTACGGCCTCACAACCGGCCAGGCGTCCCCCACCACTCAATTAAACATGAAAACCAAAAGCACGCCTTACGGCGTTATAGAGTTGCCTTTCAATCCCCTCTCCTTAGCAATATTGGGAGGCGCAACATTTGTGGCACGCGCCTTTGCAGGAGATTTGCCGCATACAAAGGAGATAATAAAGGCCGCTATAAAGCACAAGGGTTTTGCGCTTGTGGATGTGCTGCAACCATGCGTAACTTTCAACAAACTAAACACTTACGAATATTTCAGAGAGAGATGCTATAAATTAGAAGACCATGATAAAACAGATGCTAAAAAGGCGTTGGAAAAGGCGTTAGAAGAGGTGGAAAGCGGCTATAAAAAGCTACCTATCGGCATATTCTATCAAGTGGAGAGAGAGACCTACGAGGAAAAATTACCTCAATTAGCAAAAGAGGCGCTGGTGGAAAAGAAATTGGAGACAGATATAAGCAGGGCGTTGGAAAAACTTATGTGAATTACACATCCAGCACCACAAAAGCCCTCCATCCTTTGCCTTTTCTCTCCACCTTGAAGAGATGCCAACTTACCGCTTTCACTTCTGCCAAAAGGGAATGTCTTCGCGCATCTATCCTCTCGCCAAAAGCATAAACCTTTTTCCCCTCTATTTTAAAATCGCTGAAAACCATCTGATAAGCGTCCTTCAAAAAAACCAACTCTTCTAAAAAATTATGAAGGATCTCTTCCTCGCTCTCCCCCTCTAAATCAAAAGAAAAAACCTTCTCGCGCCTCACACTCTCCAAATTCTCCACCATCGCATTCATAAGCGCCTTTCCGCACTCCTTAAGAAGTTCCTCAAAAGAGGGAGCCTCCGCCTCAAAAGCCACATCAGCAATAGCAACATCCTCTAAAAAGCGGTACAACAAACCACCTTTAACCCGCCTTTCTTATAACAACCAAGCCGGTAGCATCATCTTTCGCATACCTTATATCAGTCCTTTTCCCAACTCTATTAACCAACAACACCCCTTTCTCAGTTTCCACTAAGCCCTTGACCCTATATACATTTGGAGGAAGGGTCTCCAAAAAAGAGAGAAGTTCAGAATAACCCATCTTTTTAGGCGTGGTGTAAAATTCAAACCTTTCATGATAATGGGGCGAGGAGCGTTGCTTATGCTCAACACCAAAAAGCACCTCTAAAGGGGCGCGGCAATAGGTGGTTTTTATAATAGGCACATCAGAGAGCGCCCTCAACTGTCTTTCCGCCTCTCCCTCTCTCCCTTCAATAAGGTCTATTTTATTAAGCAAAAGAAGGTCAGCGCAGGCAATTTGCGCCTTGCCTGTAGCGCCCAATTCAGGAAAATCTAAAAGCGCTTCCCCATCAACCACAACAACCACGCCATCCACATAAACCCCCTCTATATGCTCCACTGCCTCACAGACATCTTTCGGGTCCGCAATACCTGTGGTCTCAACCACAATCCTTTCTGGCTTAAGAGATAAAATTTCCTTAATAGCACCTTCAAACTCGCCTACCAGAGAGCAACAAACACACCCCCCATCCAATTCTACCATTTCCACATTCTCCCCTACAATCTTCCCATCAACTCCCACCTCACCAAACTCATTTATAAGAAGCGCTAAATTTTTAGAATGCGCTAAAATATGCTTTATTAAAGTGGTTTTTCCTGCACCTAAATAGCCGCTTATAATAGTGACAGGGACCATGCGCTCACCTTTTTAGAATCACCATATTTGTCATACCCCTTCTTCTCCTTACCACCAAACCCTTTCCCTCCAACTTATCTAAAATCCTCGTCACTTTTGCTCTTGAGAAGCCGCTTTTTTCCACTAAATCGTTCTGAAACATTGCGCCTTCCTCTTCTGCTATCAACCCCACAACCTTTCGCTCCTCTTCGCTAAGTTTAGAGAGGTCTAACGGTTTAGGAGAGGGAAGGAAGAAATAGCGCGCTCCCCACCCTACCGCAAAAAGGGAAAGGGCTAAACCAACAAACAGTTCTAGAGGGTAATAATTTTTATGAGGGCAATCATCAGGCATGGCCGCCTCACATGCAAGGTCTGCATCCTCCTTTAATTTTAGAGAGAGATTAAGGACAAGCGCGCCAAATACAACACCCAATACAATAAGCACTAAAGCGCTCTTTTTATCCATAATTTAAATGGGGAATAGCGAATAAATAAATTTATCGTTTTACTACCCCTTCTTGAGCAACCTTACAATCAATATAAGAAAGCTCTAAATCGGACAATTCTAGCACCTCGCGAGGGTCGATCGCTCTCTTGCACACAAAGGCAACGCTATCATACCCCCCAGCACCAGGACACCTGCCTGCTACCACTCCTTCCACCTTTTCCTCTACCGCGTCTATAAGAGCGGTAAGCTCTGGCGGCTCTATAAGAGGGCTCAATGCACGCTGAACCGCGCGCGCCCTTCTCACAAAAACCCTTGCCCCCTTTTCATCACCCACTGCCAACGCATGCAAAGCGCAATGCTCCCATCGCGACTGTTCTGCCAAAAGCGAAACATCTAATTTCGCTTTTTTTACCGCATCACGCGTGTCAGTGTAAGAAGAGGAAATGTTAAAAACATAGAGGTGATAAGGAAAGGGAAATTTAATAAGGGACCAATCCCAGCGCGCGTTTACAGAGAAAGAAGAGAGGAAAGAAGGGGAGAAACGAGTATAGAGGAGGGTGCCTTCTGCAGCGGTTGCCACATCAAAACCGCTACCCACCTTCCCTAACGCTTCAGCATGTGCAAACTGCGCAATCTTATTTATAAGCCGCGCATTGAATAGGCCGTGCGCCTCAAGAAGAGCGGCAACCACGCTTACCGCACAGGCAGCAGAAGACCCTAAGCCGCTTTTTTCACCCTTTCGCCCAAACATCTCATTATAATATACCTTCACAGTGTGGGGAATAAACACTCCCTTTTCTTCCAAATATTTTTTAGCGTAAAGATAGCTAAAGGCAACCAGGCGCTCCTCCGCCTTGCATTGCCAAGAGGGGGTGCAGTCAATAGCAAAATAAGGCGAAATTATACGCTCCTCGCCTTCCCAGGCCTCAGCCCCCATTCCCTTGCCATCTTTATCCACCACTGCTAAAGAAAGGGCAGGAAAGCGCTTAAGCACTGCATACCCTCCTAAAAACAACACCTTACCGGGCGCATAAATCATGCTATCCCTGAAACAATTTTCCTGCCGGGCAGCAGCGCCAAAAGCTCTTCCATATACTCTTTAAGAGTAAAAATGGCGGGATTGGGGCCTGCATCAAAAGTGTACGCTGCCTTAACTTCCCTTTCATTAAAGGCGTTCACCAATTCAACCACGCGCCTACTTAAATCGTTTAAGTAAAAAAGGGGGGGGCGGGTTGCCAAGCACACCGCATGCATATTATTGCTCGCCTCCATTGTAAGCGTTGCGAACCTTTCAAAATCCCTCTCCCTTATCGCTTCCAAAAAAGCAGGGAGAAGAATGCGCTCCTCATAATCTATCCAAAAGTTATAGAAAGGGCAGGTGGAAACGCTTAAAGCCATTCCCTCCCTGCTTTTAACCTTTTTTTCGCCAGAGTTGAGGATAACATAAATCACCCTTAAATCCTGCCAATAATCTTTATCAAAAAGCGTTTCTGCATAACTTGAATAATGGTCCTCCCCCTTATGCCAAACCACTATGCCAGAATGAACGCTACGGGAAGCAGAGCCAGAGCCCAAGCGCGCCATCCTGCTTAACTCCGCCCCGTCCAAATTCAGGTCCAACGCTTTATTAAGCGCTTTTGAAAGAGCGGCAAAACCGCTCGCAGAACTTGCCATCCCTGCAGCAAGCGGGAAATTGGTGGTGCTTTTTATAATAAAACGGGCAGAGGGAATGGCATAAAATTTGCGCGCCCTTTCTAAAAAGCCATTAACCCGCTCATGCGCCCTTTCACCAGCCCTCTTGCCATTAATATAAAGCTCCACCCCTTTGCCTTCCTTCACCTCCACCTCTGTATCAGTCCAAAGTTCCGAGAGAGTGAAAGAAAGGCTAGATTTTGTTGGCAGTATAAGCTGCTCATCTAATTTTCCCCAATACTTAAGCACCGCGATATTGCTGTATGCGCGCATTAATATAAATTAAAAGCAATAAAATATAACCATTAAGGAAA
>JALWZW010000066.1 GCA_026992595.1 Microcaldota archaeon
AAGGCGTTTAAAGAGATAAAGTGGATGGCGCCGGCCACCGATTCATTGGTGCCAATAGGCAAAGAGCGCATAGAGGCCTCCTTTAAAAACATATTAGCGCCTGACTACTTGGTGGTGGTGGAAAGACAGCCCAAAGTATATAGAGGGGGAATCCCTTTCTTAGTGGAAGTGGGGATCGCCTACGGAGGCGGGGTGGGAAGTGCGGGAAAGAAGGGGGAGATTATGCGCTTTGCCAATAAAGTTCCGCTCTTGTTTGATAGCGGAGGGTGCGCCATTACAGAAACTGTGAAAAAAATGGATTGGAAGCGCTACAATCTTAAGAATTTTGAAGAAGAGCCCATTGCAGTATTGGTAAATTTAGTAAGCGTCCATGTGCCCTATACAAGCGCTGGAAAGCAGGCGATAGCAGAAGAGGAATCGATAGTGCAGGAGATAAAAAACGCGGTTATGGAGGCGGCGCGGGGGATGGCGCGCTATATTTCAGGTAAAAGAAGGGAAAGGGAGATTGCTACCAAGAAAAAAGTGGTTTCGCGCTATGTGCCACAATTATCTAAAGATTTAGAAACGCTTACAGGAAGCAGCAAAGAGAAGATAGCGCAAAAATTAAATGAAATTATTGAGAATAAATATGGTAAAATAGAGGATTGAGGGAATGAAAGCGATAAAAAAGTTGGAAGAGTTTGGCGCTCAGATAGTTAAACAGATTGAGGAAGGGGAGCCGCCAGAATTTGAGACAGTGTTAAGAACGCGCAGCAACATTTATTTTGACGAAACCTTTAAATGCCTCAGAACAGGAGACAAACGGGAGAAAAGAAAATACCTCTCAGTGTCCCAAGCGCGGAAATTTATGCAAACGCTCGCAATAGCGGCGCAGATAAAGAAGAATTTGGAGCAGAGAAAACATACCGCTTTGAGAGGGCTTTTTTACCAATTAAAAAGAACATTGGGGGAGGATTTAGAAGAGGACCTCTTTTCAGAGCAGAGCGAATCTAACCCGCTTATAGAGGATTTAGAAGCAGCGCTTCAATTGAAAAGAGAGGATTTCCATATAAACGCAGACAGGAAAGGATTTGTGGCAGGGCCGATGAAAATAATAGATAGAGACGGGGGCGAGGAGAATATAATAGATTTAACCAAAATGGGAAGAAGCGGGTGGAGCATTCCGAGCGATGTGGATAATGATATAGAAATATCTGATGTAAAGGCAGATTATGTGTTGGTGGTAGAGAAAGATGCTATATGGCAACGGCTTAATGAAGATCGCTATTGGAGAAGGGAAAACTGCCTATTGCTCACCCCAAAAGGCCAATCCACACGAGGAACAAGAAGGTTGCTAAGAAAATTGGCAGATTTAGGGCTGCCTATCTACTGCTTTATGGATTGTGACGCATGGGGGTGGTACATCTATTGGACCATAAAAACAGGGAGTATGAATCTCGCTTATTTGGGGAAGGATTTTGCGGTTCCTGAAGCCAAATTTATAGGCGTCACCATGTCAGACATTGAGGAATTTTCCTTCCTCAAGCAATTAACCATAAAAGCGAAAGAGGTAGATTTAAAGAGAGCAGAAGAGATGCTGAGCTACCCTTGGATAGCAAAAAGCGAAGATTGGGTGAGGGAGTTAAAGTTGGTGCTTAAAACAAAGAAAAAGTTAGAGCAAGATGCGCTGCAAGGGGAGAGCCTCACATTTGTAGGAGAGTATGTAAAGCACAAAATAGAGGAGAAAAAATGGTTGAAAGATTAGCAAAGAAAGTGCTTTTAATCGGGGTTGTGCTGCTCTTTTTTGCCCTCTCAGGATGCGTTATAACAGGCAATGATGCGTATAGAAGAGATATAATACAAAATATGCAGTATAAACCCTACACGCCTACTTATAATTTGCAAAGCGAAGGGAACTGCGCTTGTTTTGTATGCACTAAAAACGAGGAGTTGTTCGGGGTAAGGTCAAACCTTATGGGCGCAACCTGCTTTGCTGATTTGGACTGCACTGAAGAAGATATAAAAGATTATTTAGACCCTAGCACCGAGAAAGACCTTAAAACATTCATGGTAGGGCAAGGGCCAACCATTGCCGACTTCTCTCTCGCCCTCCCTTACTGCGCTTATGGTATGGATATGGCGGTACAATGGCTGCCAGGCAGCGACCATACCCCCTATCCTTTGCCCGCACCAGAAAGAGCGATGTGTTTGCTTTCCGCAGAAACAATCCCTGTTTATATTCTTTACAGCAATTCCACAAACATAAATGCAAGCAGGGCAAGGGAAATAGGAAATATGCTGGGGCAGGAAGGAGGGGAAAGCTTTTTCAAGGGCTTGTGGAGCAAAGATAGAGTAGGGCCTAACATTATAGTGGCAGAGATTGATTTTGATAAGAATAAGGTTGATGAGGTAGTTGAGGAGATTATAGCGATAGATCAAGGGTGTGGAAATATTAGAGGAAGCAGCAATGAGGAGATAAATTGCTTGGTGGCAGTGGCGCCTAAAATAGGAGACATGGAAAGCTTGGAAGAAGTTATGAGAAGGGTGGGGACGAGAGTGGATATAATAGCAGTGGGTGTGAACGGAAGATATATTCCTATGTGTGAAAACGGTGTGATAAATGCATATAAGATGATGGATTATGTGCTCAATTACACCGCTGCTGTGCAGTACAAATACAAAAAACCGATCCTTATCCCATATATTTTATTTGATAAAGGAGAGGAAAGCGCAGACGGGTGCAGAATAAGCGAAAGCGACTTGGTAGCGCTTTATGAAGCGTTTTGGCCTTACGGCATTATGGCGCTTCAGCAAAATGGGGTTATCGGCATTGCGGCTTACGCGTTTAACAGCACCAGCGCAAGTTATTACGCAAATCCCTTAAAATGCAAGGATTGCAGGTTAGGGAAGACAAAGGAAAGAATGAATGCTTGGTTTGGATGGTGTGCCAAAACATACTTAATAAAAAGCAAAGGAGCGGAGATTGCAGGCGGAAGGTCATTTTTAATCTACCCAACCACGCCTTATAAAAAATGCGATTTTGGAATAAATACCGGCTTTTTAGGGTCTCTTCCTTTTGAATCAGGGTTAGGAAAAGATCTGCTTGCACCTAGCACTCCGGAGGCAAAATTCTATGCACCCCCAGGAGAAGAAAATGTGCGAATATTTTCCTGCGCCGCATGCGCTGTTTATGACAGCAGTTGGGATATAAGTAAGTTTTCTCCTTATTTAGCAAGAGAGATAGGGGCTAAATATGATGCGGAAAGTGAGGTGTGCACCGCCTTTGAAGAAGAGATAGAGAGGTGGGCAAGCGTAAATGAGATAGACCCCATGCTTTTAAGGGCGTTTGTGAAGGTGGAATCTAACTTTAATCCCTGCGCTGTTGCAAAAGTGTGCAAAAACCCAGATGATGCAAGCGATTGCTACCCAACAAGCGCCTGCTACCCCAAAGCATATCCCTTTATGGAAGACCCAAGCGGAAGATGCAGCATTGAAAACGCTCCTGATTATGATAGCGAAAGGCCCCAGTGGAAATGGTGCGGAATGGGCCTTACTCAATCTTTAGAACCGCCTTATACCTTCTGGCCTCAAAGCATAGCGCAAGACCTGAACCTTCCTTCGGAATATGAATATGGAAAATATGCAGAATATTATGAGAGAGCAAACTTTGCTGCTTTAGATAAAAGAGTGCACAGGGTGGCAGAGTTCTGCGGACCTGACTTTAACCCCTTTGACCCTGAAGATTCACTATGCGCAGGGAGCACAATTCTTAAGAAAAATTTAGATACGGCAGAAAGGATTGTTCAGCGCTATAGGAGTGGCTTTCCCTGGAGCGACCCTCAAAACGATGAGATGATGAAAATCTTTATTGCAGGGTGGCTCTATGCAGGCCATTGGTATACTAAGGCAGGCGGGATATGTGGGGGAAGAGAGATGGGTGAATGCTTTATGCAGGAATTTACGGACAGGCAAGAGGTGGATGAAGAGTACTGCAGGGTTGCTTATGAAAGAGGCGCAGGATTGGTGGCAACAGGTTGTGAAAAGGTAGGGAATACCGCAAGGCCCAAAGCATGCTATGGGATAAAAGACCCGATAAAATTCTTTAGAGAATGCATCCAAGAGGATGTGCCTTCGCTTAGGGGAAGGTTTACAAGCAGGCTCAACCCTGCAGAAAAAAGATTGGTGGAGTTTATAAAAATGCAGAACTGTAGAAGCAACCTCTGCCCGCCGGATAAGAATATAAAGGAAAAGTTGTGCGAAGAGGCGCCTGATTTAGAATTATGCAAAAAAGACGCAAGTTATAGCAGCGGGCCTACGAATCCTCCAAAAGATTAAAACCTTAAAAGAACGGTTGCCCTATAGACGCGCTTCCCATCTTTCATACCCACTAATTTGGAAGTTATTTTAGCGTTTAACCTGTTTTCAGAAATAAACTCAAGCACCGCCTTAGAGCTGCCCACATAAACATCCACCCCTCCATGCCGCTCCTCCTCCTTGCTTATAAAAGTCTTTTTGGCTATCGCGCGTTTAAAATGTTTAAGAAATTTTGCTATTTTGACAGGGTCGCCCCTAAGTTGCACCACTGCCTCATAATAGCCCCCGCTTATTTTGCTACAGCGCTCGCAAGTGGTGGGAAGATATTCCATGCTAATGAAACACTCCACATAAACATTCCCGCCTTGCTTTTTTATCAAAAAGCGCGCCTTTCCAAAAGCATACTCTCCTTCCTCAAACTCACCCCTGCATTTTGAAACAACCCAAGAAGAGAGCGCCTCATCATCTTCCCTTACCCACTGCCCTCTCAAAAAAATCCGCCCGCATTTCTTACACTGTTTTAAGGACAGTTTGGAAGGGCATTTTATTTTGGCGGGATAGCAAGAAGGGCAAAAACTCTCTATCAATTCGCTTTCATCTGCCCTTCTTCCGCATTTTGGGCAAACCAATTCCATTTCTTCCACCTTAAAACATTCTTATATAAACACCAAAACACCCTTATATAAACATTTACCATCATTATTAATAACATGCGCTTTTGCGGGCAGGGCGAAAGGAAAGTTGCCCCAAGATGCAGCGTAGAGGAAAGGAAGAGAAGGGCGGAGAAATTAGAGAAAAGAAAGCGGTTTGGGCTTATAAAGCGCGCTTTTCAACTTCTTTTGGCGCCTCTTATAATAAGCGGCGCCTTCACCTGCTACAACACCCTTTCTAATCAAATGAAAGAGAGAAAGATTAAATCGCAGATAATTAAAACTATGCCGCTTTATCAAGAGATGCGAGAGGCGTCCGTTAAAATATATGTGCTTACCGATGATGGAAATGTTATTAGAGGTTCCGGGATGATATTTGAAAAGGATGAGGAAGAAGTAAGGATAGTAAGCGCAAAACATCTTTTTGATGAGCGTAAAATAATAGGGGTGGGGGTGCAGAACGGCAACAGAGTGGTAAGCGCAGAAGAGGTGTATGTTCATCCAAAAAAAGACATGGCGCTGGTGGTTGTGAAAGATATAAGCATAGGCAGGCCGCTGCCACCTGCAGGAGATGCGTTTTTAGACAAAGTTGCCTGCTCTATAAGTTCGCCCGGCATGGAAGAAGATGTTATTATGTGCGGCCTTTACTACATCAAACCCTGCGTTGAAGGGCGGGGAAGATGCGGGGGGCTTTTTGCGCCTGTATTTTACGGGAGTAGCGGAGGAGGAGTGGTAGATATGGGAAGCGGAAAACTGGTGGGGATTGTGGTTGCGTTAGGTCCTTTTGATAGGTGGGATGCAGAAGTGTATTTAAGAGCAAAAAAGAATGAGGTGCCCATAATACTTTCCACCTCTACAGGAGCCACAGTAATACCAATAACACATATTAACGAAGATATGGTAAGGGTGTTTTAAAGGGGAGGTTCGCCGCTCAGCAATGCTATTAACCTACCGCGCCTTCTAACTGGATTTCAATAAGGCGGTTTAACTCCACGGCATATTCCATAGGCAACTCTTTTGTAAAGGATTCAATAAAGCCGAGCACCACGGTCTTTACCGCTTCCTGTTCGCTAAGCCCCCTGCTCATAAGATAAAAGAGCAGTTCATCACCTATTCTCCCCACCTTAGCTTCATGCCCTATAGTAGTGGTATCCTCATCAATCTGGATGGCAGGATAGGTGTCAGAGCGCGAATGCTCGTCAAGCATGTAAGCGTCGCACTGCACAAACGCCTTGCTATACTTTGCCCCTTTTACCACTTTTAAAAGCCCTCTATAGCTACTGCGGCCACCGCCTTGTGAGATGCTTTTTGAGATGATTTGCGAGGAGGTGTGAGGGGCAAGGTGAATAATTTTGGCGCCCGCGTCCTGATGCTGCCCTTTGCCTGCATAAGCAACAGAAAGCACCTCACCGCGAGCGCGCGGTCCTTTGAGTATAATGCAGGGGTATTTCATAGTGACTTTTGAACCAATATTTCCATCAACCCATTCAACATGCGCGCCTTCTTCAGCCACAGCGCGCTTGGTGACAAGGTTGTAAACATTGTTGGACCAATTTTGAATGGTGGTATAGCGCACATGCGCATTTTTCTTTGCAATAACCTCAACTACTGCCGCATGGAGAGAACTTGCAGAATAGATGGGCGCTGAGCACCCTTCAATATAATGCACCTTTGAGCCCTCTTCTGCAATAATAAGCGTTCTTTCAAACTGTCCAACCTTTTTTGCGTTTATTCTGAAGTACGCTTGGAGCGGTATCTTGACTTCCACACCCGCAGGCACATAAACAAAACTTCCCCCAGACCATACTGCGGTGTTTAGAGCAGCAAACTTGTTATCAGTAAAAGGAACAACTGTGCCAAAATAGCGCTTAACAATTTCTGGATATTCTTTAAGCGCGCTGTCCATGTCTGTAAAAACAACGCCCTGTTCCTCCCACTGCTTTTTAAGGCTGTGATAAACTACCTCGGAGTCATACTGGGCTGTGGCGCCTGCTAAAAATTTCCGCTCTGCTTCAGGCACCCCTATTCTATCAAAAGTGCGCTTTATATCTTCAGGCACCTCCTCCCACACATCTGTCTTTTCTTCAGTAGGGGAAGCGTAATAATGAATATCATCAAAATCAATAGCGCTTAAATCAGCACCCCATGCGGGCATGGGTTTTTTAAAAAACACCTCCAATGCCTGAAGCCGCCTCCTTAACATCCATTCTGGCTCCTTTTTCAACTGCGAAATGGTGCGCACCACCCTTTCATTAATGCCCTTCTCCGCAACATAGCGGTATTTCACATCATCCTTAAAACCATAGCGATATTCCATGCTAAAATCAGCCATGGTTAGTAATACTCGGAGAGCATATAAAAATTTTTAGGTGCGCCTAAAAAAGAGGGGCTATCCATCAGCAAAAGAGAGATAAGCGAAGATTTCCATTTCCTTCTTGCTTAAGCCGCCGTGATGAGAGCGGTCTTTATAGGAATAAAAGGGGAAGGAAAGAAAATAGCGGTCATTAGGCAAAACCAGCACATCGGGCTTATTTATATGATTTCCTTTAAAAAAGCTGGAAGAGTCATAGGCGCGGAGAACATCTCCCCATTCCTCCTTCAAAACATCTACCACCTCCTCTTTCCTCACCCCTTCCTTAAGCTTAACCATCCCTACACGAGAACTGCCAAACAGCGGCTTCTTAATATACTTCTCTATAGAGGTCCAAGGATAGATTCTTTCTTCGCACACAAGATGGCCATGGTCGGAGAGGACGGCCACCGCGCCCAACCGCTCTCGTGCAACCGCAAAAAAATCGTTTAAAGAATAGAGGAGTTCTTCTGCCTTTTCACTATACCCTTCTTTATGAAGAATTCCATCCAACTTATCAAAATAAATATAGTTAAATTGCGCTTTAGAAGCAGATAAAGAGGGGAGGAGGTGGAAGAAAGAGCGGTAGGGAATTGCTTGAGAAGAAGAGAGATGCTTACTCAAAGGGCTAGAAGCAATAGAGGCGGGCAAATAAAGTGCGCATTTTACACCTTTTTCCTCCATTCTCTCAAATACCGGCTTCCAAAAGAAAAGGCGCCTCTCATCCACATCTTTCAAGATTGCCCCCGAAGGAGTGGAAAAGGGTAAGGGGAGAAAAGGTTCCTCTGCACCTTCCCTATAAACCATCCATTCAAATATGCCGTGCTTCTCTACAGGCAATAAAGAGTAGAGAGAGGTTAGAATAGGAGCGGTGGAAGAAGGAAATAAAGTGCGCATTGCCTTTTTTTCAAACCCATCAAGAGGCAAAGTACCTAAACCATCTATTAGAAAAACATAAATCTTCCTCTTAAAGGAATAACTGATTAGTTCTTTCCAAAAGTCCAACAAATTCATCAAAAATTTATGGGGAAGTAAAGGTTTAAAAGAGTGGTGAAAATGAGAGGTAGAGAGGGAAGATGCGAGTTAAACAGCATAGAGGATAGAGTAATAAAATTTTGTGTATAAGTAAATAGAGGGAAAACGCGAGGGAATAAAAATGTTAAAAAATAACGGAAAGGCGAGTAATGAGAAAAGCGAGTCCGGAGAAGAAGAAAAACCGATCCGTGGATTTATTTTCGCCTGTTCTAATAAAACAGAGGCAGAATGTTTTGAGAGAGAAGTATTAGGGACGGACAACATTTATGGTCCAGTGGTTATAAGGATAAGAAAAGGGGATTTGTTATTTCTTATAAACTTAGATAAAGACAATCTCTATGGAGTATTTAAAGCTACTTCTGATGGAGGATTTAATATAGAACCCCTCGCATGGAAAGGGAGATACCCTTACCAAGTAAAATTTAGAATACTAGGTGAAAAAATAGAAATAAAAGGCGCAAGTAAAATACTCAGCAAATTTGGCATAAAAAGGAATACGCCAATAGTTGGAAAAACCTTACAAGAGTTTTTAGATTTATTTATTAAAACCCTCCTAAACAAAAACAAAGACATTGGCCCTATAGAGGAAGAGAAGAAAAAAATAAATGTTAAGAGAATAGATATAGAAAAAGAAATACCTCTTATTGAAAGCACCACATTTTGGGATTTTCCAAAACAAAGCTACGGAATAACGCCCAAAGGAAACAACAAATATCCAGGCGTCACCCCTGCACTCATAATCTACAACATGGTTTGGAGATACACAAAACCAGGCGATTTAGTAGTGGATCCGATGGCAGGGAGCGGAACAACATGGGATGTCTGCAAAGCAGAAAAGCGAAGGTGTATTTGCTATGATATAGCACCTACACGGCCTGAGATAATTCAAAATGACGCACGAAAAATACCACTAAAAGAAAACACAGTAGATATGATTTTTATTGATTCTCCCTATGGAGACAACATCAAATACAATGATCATCCTGGCTGCATCGGAAAAATATCGGCAGAAGATGAACGGTTTTATGAAGAACTTGAAAAAGTCATGAAGGAATGTCAAAGAATATTAAAGCCGGGCAAAGTTTTGGGATGGCTTATAGGAGATCAATGGGTAAAAGGAAGGTTTACGCCAGTAGGCTTTAAGATATACGAACGGCTATGTAAATACTTTGAACCTGTAGACATAATATGTGTAGCAAGAAGAGGGCAGGCATCCAATACGAGCGTATGGCACAATAGAGCAAGAAGGTTCAACTTTTACTTGCGCGGCTTTAAATATTTATTACTTATGAGAAAACAAGACAACAAGAAAAAAGACACCTCACCACGAAAAATAAAATGGGCATACTACGAAAGATAGAGAGGGAAAAAAATGAAATTTGAAGATTTAGTAGAATTGTATGAAAAAAAGAAGAAAAAATATGGGAAAGAGGCATACAAATATATTTCACAGATATTAAAGGAGGCTAAAGAGATTCATAAACGAGATTGGGAAAAAAGACCTACCCCAAATAAAGATCATGAGCAATCTTGGAGAGCATTTAAAGGAAAAAATTTTGAGAAGCTCATCACATACATTATAAAAAAAGAAATAGAAGAATTAGGGCTAAAAGTGGTTGAAGGCAGCCTCTTAGAAAGGAGTACAACGGAAAGAGAGTTAAGCAATGTAAAAAGAAATCTTCTTGTGGATTATGGGGAATTTGGCTCTCATTTGCCAGATGTAGACATAATTATTTATGAACCCACCGCCTTCAAAATAATGCCGTAATTTCAAGCAAAATAACCTTGAGAGAAAGAATAGCTCAAACAGGATATTGGAAATTGAAATTAATGCAAGACGAAGTTACAAAACATATTAAAGTGTTCTTTATAACGCCAGATGAAGACCAGACATTAAAAAGAAAACACCCCGCAAAAAAAGGGAGAGCAATAGTAGAAGTGGATACCGATGGTAGTTATGTGATGAGCGAAGAAAAAGTAGAAGAAAGCGAGAAAGTGAAAATGTTTGACAAGTTTATTGAAGATCTGAAAAGATTGGTAGAGAAAAGCAGAAAGTAAAAACACAAACCCTTATAAAATAATTTAGGCATACCTAAAAACATGCTTGAAATAAGAGGATTACGGGTAAGTATAGAAGAGAGGGAGATAATTAAAGGGTTGGATTTGGAGGTTAAGGACGGGGAGATACATGCGATAATGGGGCCTAACGGAGCTGGGAAGAGCAGTTTGGCGCAGGCGCTTATGGGTCACCCTAATTATAGCGTTAAAGGAAGCATAAAAATAGATGGGGAAGAGTTGGTGGGCAAAGGCGCGGATGAAAGGGCGCGGGCAGGGCTTTTTTTAGCATTCCAGCAACCGCAAGCGATAGAAGGTGTGAAGTTGGCGCAGTTTATAAGAAAGGCGCGCGCCTCTTTGGAAGGCAAGGAAGAGTTGGAAGTGGAAGAGATGCTCAAAATACAACACCAATTAGAAGATTATGTGGAGCAAGTGGGGCTTACCAAGGAGTTTTTAAAACGAGATATAAATTTGGGCTTCTCGGGAGGGGAGAAGAAAAGAGCGGAGATATTGCAGATGATGGCGCTTAAACCTAAAGTGATAATTCTTGACGAGGTAGATTCAGGGCTGGATGTAGATGGTATCAGGCAGGTTGCAAACGCAGTGCTTAGCATGAAAGACGGGAAACGCTGCTTTTTAGTGATAACCCACTACCCGCGCATCCTTAAATATATAAGGCCTGACCGCGTGCATATCTTGGCTGGAGGGAGGATAGTGAAAAGCGGGGAAGAAGCATTGGCGCATGAAATAGAGGAAAAGGGCTATGAAGAGGTGTTGAGAAGTTGAGAGAGGATTTTCCCCTGCTTAAAGAGGTTGTTTATTTAGATAATGCGGCAACCTCTCAAATGCCCAAACATTTGGCAGAAGAACTGGGAGAACTGTATAAAAGAAAGGCAAATGTGGCGCGCGGCATCTATAAATTAGCAGAAGAGAGAACGCTTGAAGTAGAAGAAACGCGCGAAAAGGTGGCAAAGCACATTGAAGCAGAAAGTTCTGAAATAATATTTACAAAAAACAGCACCGAAGGAAGCAACCTTATAATGCGCTCTTTGTTTGAAGAGGTAAAGAGAGGAGATAAAATAGTGGTGAGCGTGCTAGAGCACCACAGCAACTTCCTCCCATGGTGGTATTTAGCACAAAAAAGAGGAGCAAAGTTAGAAGTGGTGGGGTTAGAAGAAGGGAACCTGGCGATGGGAGAGTTGGAAAGGAAAGCAAAGGGGGCAAAAATAGTGGCATGCACCGC
>JALWZW010000067.1 GCA_026992595.1 Microcaldota archaeon
AAGTAACCGAAAACTTTATAAATAACTTTATTCTAATTTTTTAATACTTTTTGTTTGTATTAGCGGTAGGTTGTGAGGAGATAAAATGACAGAAGTTCAGACTAAAAAATGTCCTGAATGTGGAGGGAAAAGGATTATTAGAGATTACGAGCATGGGGAATTGCTCTGTTCTGACTGCGGGCTTATAATTGCTGAAAACATACAGGATTTAGGGCCTGAATGGAGGGTTTTTGACGCAGAGCAGAAGGAGAAAAAGGCAAGAGGAGGAGTGCCTATAAAATATATGAGACCCAATAAGGGATTGGTTACCGAGATAGACCAATACAATAAAGACAGCAGAGGGGGAAAAATATCCCCAAAAAGGCAGGCGCAACTTTACAGAATGAGAAAATGGCATAAGCGCGTCTCTATCGCAACATCTATGGAAAGAAATCTGGTTATTGCGCTCGCCGAATTAGATAGGGTAGCATCAGCGCTTGGCCTTCCAGACAATGTGAAGGAAAGCGCAGCCCTCCTTTACAGAAGAGCGGTAAAAGAGGAACTTATAAGAGGGCGTCTCATAGAAAGCGTGGTTGCGGCAGTTATATATGCAATATGCAGGTTGCAGGGCATCCCTAGGACAAGGGGAGAAATTGCCAGAGTTTCAGGTGTAGAGGAAAAAGAGATAGGAAGAGCGTACAGGTTCCTTAAAGCAGAACTGAAATTGGATGTTCCGCTCATAGACCCTGCACAATATGTGCCTAAATTTGCGTCCTCCCTTCACTTAGGCCCAGAGGTGCAGCAAGAAGCGATAAAATTAATAAGGAAAGCGCTTAAGAAAGGGCTAATATCTGGAAGAGGGCCTGCAGGTGTGGCAGCAGCCGCGCTTTACATAGCAAGCGCCATGCATGGAGAGAAAAAGACGCAGAAGGAAGTGGCGGAAGTGGCGGGCGTTACAGAAGTTACTATTAGGAATAGGTATAGAGAATTGAAAAAAGAGTTGGGCCTTAAGATAAACCTTTAAAAAGCGCCCTTAAACTTTCTTTAATTTTTTTATCTTAATCTTTTAATGGATGATGAAATGCAATACCTATTGAGGAAGCCCGATGATGAAGATCTTGAGTCCTGACTTCTAACCTCTTTCTAATTTTCTAATCTGAACCCCCGCCTCTTCCAAAAGTTGCCTTGCCTTCTCCTCCAACGGATACTGCCCTTCATAAACCACTTCTCTTATCCCTGAATTTATTATCATTTTAGCGCATAGAAGACAGGGGGAAAAGGTGGTGTATAAAGTGGCTCCTTTGATAGCGATGCCGTGCAACGCTGCCTGCACAATAGCATTCTCCTCTCCATGGCTACACAAGCACTGCTCTAAATCCTTACCGCTTTCAGAAAAGGAATTACATCTTGGACAGCCCCCTTCGGAGCAGTTTTTTGTTCCTTTGGGGGTGCCGTTATAGCCAGTGGATATTATCCGCCTATCCTTCACAATAATAGCCGCAACTTTTCGCTTAATGCAGTTGCTCCTCCCTGCAACAACATGCGCTATCTGCATAAAATACTCATCCCAACTAGGCCTGCGCATTCTGAACTCTTTTGAAACTTTGGAAAGCGCCCCATCTATTGCATCATAAAACTCATCTAAAGAGGCATTATTTTCAATAACCACATCTGCCTTCTCCTTCACTGCCAATAAATTTTGCTCGCCCTCTTTCCCCTCCATCTCCATCCTATCAAACTTTAAAAACAATTCATAACTGTTAGGGTCTGCCTCCCGCCCTCTCTTTCTCATCCTCTCAAACCTTATTTTAGGGTCTGCAGTAATATAAAAAAGAAAAAACCGTCCGCTTTCCCTAAGGCGGTCCACTTCCGCAGGATTTCTTATAGAATCCACCACATAATTGCTGTGAGAGGGTATTTTTTTGAGCGCAATATCTGCCAACGCCCCCCACCCTCTTTTTGCGCGCACCTCATTACCCTTTTTTATAAGATTCTCTCTTGTAATAGGCACATTCTCCTCTTTAAGCAACTCGCGCAAAATGTCTGAAAGAGAAAGGCAGTGAAATCCTTTTTTTATAAGATATTGAGCGCATGTAGTTTTTCCTGCGCAGTTTTCCCCAGAGATACCTATAATCAAATGATCACCTTTTTTACTTTCTCCTTTATTTCATTTAAAACCTCCCTCTCCTCCTCGCTCAGCACTTCTAACCTTTTCTCCCATTCCCCCACGTCCTCCTCACTTATAAAACTATAAAACACCTGGCCTTCTTTAAGATTTTTACCAATCACCACCCCATCGCATGAAATGGCCAACTGCTCCCCTCGCCCTGCCTCCTCCATTTTCTCCTTCTCCTTTTGCATCTCCCTAACTTCGCCTATTACCTTGCCCTTCTCATCCATTATCTTAACGCCTTTCCTCAACCTTCCTTTTAAAACCTCAATCCCAAAAATGGCAGGTTTAGAAGCCCTAAAAATAAAACCGGGAAGCACTTTGGCCTTTGCAGGCGGGGGGAGACGGGCGAGCGCCTCTTCTTTTAAAGCCCGCTTTTTATCCTCCACCCACTGCTCATAATCCTCCAACAGCTTATAAACAATATTGCTGTATAAGATTTCCACCCCCAATTTTTCCGCCTCCTCCCTTGCCTCATGCAAAACCTTTACATTAAAACCCATCACCACCCTTAAAAAGCGGTCCTCTTGAGCAGAGGCAAGCGCAACCTCTTTTTTAGTAATATTGCCCACATAGGCATCTTTTACAGGGATGTTCGCGTTCTTTAAAAGCCGCAAAATCGCCTCCACAGACCCCAAGCTTTCAGCCCTTACAATAACACCTTCATTCTCTCCATGGAACAGATACTTTTTGAATTCCTTTTCCAACCGCGCCCTTTCCCCCCCTTCCACAAAAGGCGCGCCCGGAATAGCGCCTTCTAAATTAGGTGCGCATATCTTGACACCAGCGGCGGCCACAACCTTTTCCACGCCCCTCAACTTTCCTTTTAGGTCGGGCAGCAAGAGGCCGCGCACCTTTGTATTCTTCACCCCATCAAAGCTCATAAAAGCAATTTCATCGCCCCGCTTAAGGACTCCCTCATAAAGGATCACATCTATAGTTGTCCCCATCCCCTTCTCCTCTCTAACCTCTAAAATACTCCCTTTAGGGCTCTCCCCCCTCACCTCCAAGCGCTCTCCTAAAAACCTCTGGCTTAACCCCGCGATGAGCATAAGCAGTTCGCCCAACCCTTCCTTTGTTTTAGCGCTTACCGGCACTATAGCGACCTGCTTTGTAAAATCGCTCACCCTATCAAATCTTTCGCTGTCAAACCCATATTCAGAGATTTTACCCATGATTTCATAAACCTTCCCCTCTAATTTTTGTTGAATGTGAGAGGGCTGCTTGTTAAAACTTTCTAAAAATGAGGTGGTTTTATGGTTCTTCCATCCATCTATAAGGTCAATCTTGTTGAGAGCCACCAAAAAAGGGGTTTTATGGCTTTTCAAAATCTTTATGCTCTCCACCGTTTGGGGCTGAAACCCCTGCTTAACAT
>JALWZW010000068.1 GCA_026992595.1 Microcaldota archaeon
CAGCAACGACGATGCGCTGAGTTCTGAAAATATAAAGATTGTGACCATCGGTGTGGGCGGTGCTGGAAACAACACCATAAACCGCTTGATAAAATCTGGCGTAAAGGGTACAGAGTTGATTGCAATAAATACAGATAAGAAGCACTTGAACATAGTGCATGAACGCGCTAAGAAGATCTTGATAGGAAAATCGGTCACAAAAGGTTTAGGTGCAGGTGGCTATCCAGAGGTCGGAGCAAAATCTGCAGAGGTGGATAGGCCTTTAATTGAAAGGGAACTTGAAGGCGCGCACTTAGTATTTATATCTGCAGGTATGGGTGGCGGTACTGGTGGCGGTGCTGCGCCTGTGGTTGCGCAGATTGCAAAAGAGCAAGGCGCCATTGTGGTTGCAATGGTAACCTATCCTTTCGCTTTAGAAAGGGCAAGGAGGAAAAAGGCAGATGAGGGAATTAAGGCATTGAAGAAATACTGCGATTCTGTGATTATTTTAGATAACAACCGTTTGGTGGAATTGGTGCCTAATTTGCCCATGACTGAAGCGTTTGCAGTGGCTGATGAGATTTTGGCGCGTGCCATCTCCGGCTTGGTATGGACCATTACCCAGCCCTCGCTCATTAACATTGACTTTGCAGATGTGCGCTCCATTATGAGCGGTGGAGGAGTTGGTTTTATTGCTGTGGGTGAAGGAAAGGGCAATGACAAGGTTTCTGCAGCCGCGCAAGGGGTGATTAACAACAGGTTGCTGGATGTGGACTTTGAGGGTGCAAAAGGAGCGCTTATCCACATTACGGGCGGTTCTGACCTTACTTTGGGTGATGCTATAAAGGCAGGAGAGATCATTACTGAGAAGATGGATCAAGATGCGATGGTGAAATGGGGCGCAAGGATTATGCAGAATTACGAGGGCAAGTTAGAGATTGTGGCAATAGTTACAGGCGTAAAGGGCGCAAGCATTGCTGGCAGCACCTTAAGCGATGAGGAGGAGCAAAACCTTCCCGAATACTCCAGGGAACTGGAGATGTTGGGATGAAGGTTAAAGTAGTTGCAAACAGGACAAAGGGCTGGGCGGTTAAACTGCTGCCCAGCCTTAAGGCGCTTTTGAAAAAGAGCGGCCACAAAGTGGTTGATAGGGGCGCGGATGCCACCATTTGCGTGGGTGGAGACGGCACCATCCTTTACGCTTTCCAAAAAGGCCGTATAGAGGGCGCTGTGTTGGGTATAGGGAGTGAAAGAAGCTTTGTGTGCCATCTTAAGCGCACCCAATGGCGTAAAGTGGTGGATGTTCTAAAGCGCAAAACCTTTAAAACCCCTACGCTGGTGGTGGAAACAGGAAAGGAGCGCTTTAGGGCAATAAATGATGTGGTTTTCCATTCTTCTGATTTTAGGGTGCTTGAAATAGATGTGCATAACGGCAAGCCCTGCTGCTTTCTAGGTGATGGGCTTATTGCCTGCACACCTATAGGTTCCACTGCGTATGCTTATTCCGCAGGCGGAAAAGAGTTGAGTTATCGCTCCAAGCAAATGCAGTTGGTTCCTATCTGTCCTTATAGAAGGGCTGCAAGGCATACCACTGCAAAGGAAGCGCACATTCGCGTGAAAGGCAAAAGCGCGCTTATTGTAGATGGCTTTGTTAAACAGAGAAGCGCTAAGGGCTTTAAGGCGCGCGTTTATTTAGGAGAGCCGATAGCGATCTTTGAGGGGGCTGGTAAAAATAAATGAGGAGATTTTAAAGCGCGGTTATGTGGATGTAAAAGTGAATGTGCAGGGAATGAGGCAGAGCCACCGCCTTCACCTTAAGAGGGAGAAAACGCCAAAAGGCGAGCTTGTTTATTTAGAGGCGCAGCATTATATCCCTAATTCAGAATTGGTGCGGCTCGCAAACCAGCTTAACCTTCCTGTCAAGCATAAAAATACTTTAGTTTTCCCTAAAGGGAAAATGCCCAAGGATTTTGTTTTAGAGGTTCAGCCCGCAGAGGTTGAGGCAGAGATTGAAAGTTAGGCAAGGGTGGTGCTGAGCGTTCTTTTCAACTGATATGCCCTCTCGCCCTCGCCAATCAGTGAGAGGACAAAATTTTTAGCGCCCTTTAATAATTTTGTTTTTATTTGCTTTTTGGGCGCTATTAAAAATCCTTTTCTCTCAAATCTCTTTAATGCTTAATAAAACTGCTGTGGAGCGGATGGAGGAGATTTTGCGGTTGATGGAGAGGGAGGCGCGGAAGAAGGGGGCGCCTGTTTTTGAGGCGGAAAGGAAGAGCGCTTCCTCTCCTTTTAAAATTCTCGTTTTTACCATGCTCTCGGCGCGCACTAAGGATGAAACTACTATGAACGCGGTGGAGCGGTTGTTTGCAGTGGCTGACACTCCTGCAAAAATCGCTTCCCTTCCCTTGCACACCTTACAATCTCTGCTTTACGGAGTAGGTTTCTACAGGCAGAAGGCAAAAAACCTTAAGGCGCTTGCCGCTATAGTAGCCAAAAAAGGGGTGCCGCGCACTTTAAAAGGGTTGGTTGCCCTCCCCGGCGTGGGAAGAAAAACCGCAAACATTGTGCTTGCGCGCGCCTTTGGAAAGACCGCATTAGGAGTAGATGTTCATGTCCACCGCATAAGCAACCGCTTAGGCATTGTTGCCACTAAAAAGCCGGAGGAAACAGAAAAGGCGCTAATAAAACTGCTTAAACCCTCTCTTATAAAAAACCTTAACCGCATATTTGTAGCGTTTGGACAGACGGTGTGCCTTCCCAAAGCCCCTCTTTGCTCTCAATGCCCTGTTTTTGCTTACTGTTGGCGGGTGGGAGTGGATGTATAGGAAAGGAAGCCGCGCTGAGAGAGAGCTTATTAAGGAGTTGCTTTCCAGAGGGTTTTTTGTGATGAGAGCGGCGGGAAGCGGTTTTGGCTACAGCCCTGATATTTTGGCTTTTAAAAGCGGAAGGCAGATGGCAATAGAGGTTAAAGCGCGGGAAAGCGACTATCTCTATATAAAAAATTCGCAATTTGAGAATATGAAGCGTTGGGAGGAATTTACCAATATAACTCCTTTTGTGGCGTGGAGGAGGAAAGGGAAGCGGTGGCTCTTAATTCCCCTTTCCTTTTTTAAAAAATCTAAAAAAGGGTGGCATGTGGATTGGGCGACTGTTAGGGATATAAGTTATTCTTTAGATGAACTTGGATAGAGCGGCTCTCCCTTAAGCGTTTTTTGGGTGATGTGGAAGGAGAGAAAGAGGAGCGAAGAAAGCAGAGCATAGCCGCCCAGTTGATAAAGCGCCGCGGATTTAAAGCCATAAAGCACTGCATTTATAGGTTGGTTTTCCCAGAGATGGAGCGCCAACCTATAGTTGTAATAACTTTTGTTGTAAAAAACCCCTGCAGCGGCAAAAGAAAACAGAGAAAAGGTAAAAAACCGCTTTTTAGGTGAGAACGCTATTTTGCTTATCTCGAGCCCTTCTTCTAAGACCTTTTTTAGGCATTTTTTATCCTTTCTCATCTCTTCTTTATCT
>JALWZW010000069.1 GCA_026992595.1 Microcaldota archaeon
GTTCCCTCCCTCCCGCGCTTTTCCTAAAAGAAATTTTAATGAGATTTTGGCGATAAGGGAAGCGGTGGAGCGGGAGGAAGAGGAAGTGGGGCAACTTCTCCTCCTTGCCCTCCTTGCTGTACTGCCGCGCGTGAGTATAATTAAAAAGGATGGAGGGGTGTTGAAGATAGATAAGCGCAAAAAGGCGCTTCCTGTAAGGGAGGCGTTTAAGCGGAAGGTGAAGCAGATTATTGCTGATTTGGGCGCTATAAAGGGCCCTGTGCCCTCTGTTTTTTTAGGGGACGCGCGCTATCTTAGCAGGGAGGCAGAGCTTATTTTCACCTCCCCTCCTTATTTAAATAATGTGGATTATTCTAAGGTTTATGGCTTAGAACTCTCCCTTCTCACCCTTTCTCCTAATTCCACAAAGGAGATGCGCGCCAAAGCGCTGCGCTCCTTTATAACAAACTCTTCTCCCCCTTCTTATGTCCCTGAAGAGGTGAGCGCTTATGCCCATTTGCCCATTGTGGCAAATTATTTTGCAGATATGGAGCGGTTTATAAAGCAGTGCAGCGCAGAGCGGCTATGCTTAGTGGTTTCTAACGCAGTGGTTAAGGGCGTGCATATAGAGGTTGATGTGTTGTTGGCAAGGATGGGGAAGAGGTTGGGGTTTAAGCCGCGTATTGTGGTGGGTGCAGAGCGGATTGCTGATGTTAAGCCAAAAAGGTTAAGAGTGCGCGAAAGCGTGGTGGAACTATGCTTATAGGTATTGTAGGAAAGCCGTCTGTGGGAAAAAGCACTTTTTTTGCAAGCGCTACCGAGGTGCCTGTGGAGATTTCAGAGCGCCCTTTCACCACCATAGAGCCGAATCATGCGGTTTCTTATGTAGCAGTGGAGTGCGTGGATAAGGAGTTTGGCGTTCAATGCCAGCCGCGCAGCGGTTTTTGCAAAAAGGGGAAGCGCTTTATTCCTGTGGAATTGATGGATGTTGCAGGGTTGGTGCCGGGCGCGCATGAGGGAAAGGGCTTGGGTAATAGGTTTTTAGATGATTTGCGCAAGGCAGATGTTCTTATTCATGTAATAGATGCAAGCGCCACCACCAATGCGTTTGGGGAACGCGTTGTAAAGGGCAGTTATGACCCTGCAGAGGATATTTTGTTTTTGGAACGCGAATTGGAAAAATGGGTAGAGGGGATTTTGAAAAGGCATTGGGCAAGGATGGTTAAAGTGTATGCGCATAAGGGCGAAGATGCGCTTAATGAAGTGATAAGCGGGTTAGGTGTTAAATTGGAAATAAAGGAAGATATTAGAGGGTGGGGGGAAGAGGAGATAGGGGCGTTGGCAAGGCGCATTGTTGCAAAAAAGCCCCGTTTAATCGCTGCTAATAAATGCGATAAGGAAGGGGCGTTGGAGGTGGTGAAGGAGTTGAGGAAGCGTTTTCCTGACAAACTTATTATTCCCTGCTCTGCTGCTGCCGAACTTTCTTTAAGAACAGCGGCTAAGAAAGGTTATATAGAATATTTGCCGGGGGAAGGGGAATTCAAGGTTTTGAAAACGCTTACAGAGGCGCAGAAAAAGGCGTTGGACTTTTTGCAAGAGGTTTTGGAGCGGTTAGGGGGCACAGGGGTGCAGAGGGTGCTCAACAGCGCGGTTTTTGACCTGCTGCGCTATGTGGCTGTCTTTCCCGGCGGGGTAAATAAGTTGGCTGATAGCAAGGGAAGGGTGCTTCCTGATGTGTTTTTAATGCCGCCCCACAGCACCGCTTTAGATTTTGCTTATGCTATTCATAGCGATGTGGGGAAAGGGTTTATTAAAGCGGTGGATGTTAGGCATAAGAAAGCGGTGGGGAAGGATTATATTTTAAAGCATAGAGATGTTATAGAGGTGGTGTTTAGATGAAAGTGGGGTTTTGCACTGTTGCTAATGAGGAGGAAGGCGAAAAAATAGCAGTTCATCTTGTTAAAAGCAGGTTGGTGGCTTGTGTGAATATGTTAGAGGTTAAGAAATCTTTTTATATGTGGAAGGGGAAGTTGGAAAGCCACAGCGAAGTGCTTTTAATTATAAAAACAAGCGATGAGATGGCTAAAAAGGCGGAGGAGGAGATTAAAGCGTTGCATTCCTATTCAGTGCCTGAGATATTGTGGATTGATGTGGTTGGGGGAAATGAAGATTATTTAAAGTGGGTTCTTGAGAGCGTTAAGGGTTCCGCTAACTCTTAAGGGGATTATTCTCTTTTTATTATAAAGCGCTAAAAATCCCAATATTTCTGGCAGATGTTCTGCACTGCAGATTATAACTCCCTCTTGCGTCTCTTCATTAAATTCTATAATCTTTAGCACCATTTTTGAGAGGCCAAACTCTCCAAAAAAAGTTAAGGCCCTCTCCTTAAGCAGGGCCTTAAGTTCCTTAAAACTTAAGGGCTCGCTTGTGGTAAATCTAATGTATCTCTTTTTAAGCCGCAGGTGTGGACACCTCTGGGTCTTCCTTTACTTTTATCTCCCTGCCGCCAGTTTTGCCCTTCCATCTATGTCCGAATTTTCCAAGGAAATGTTTCTTAGAGATGTAGACGCAAGGCCCTTCTGTTTTGGGTTCAACACTACTGAACCCACCCAAGAAAGCCACAGCCATGAAGAAAGCCGCGGCCATTCTTTTAAGCCGTCTAAATTTTTTATTGATTTTACTAGAGGTCTCTAGAGCAGATTGTTGACTGTTTCTGCCGCTTAAAGCTTTTACATCGCCACATGGACCTTCTATTTGAGGTCCAAACCCCCTAAAATTGCTCAAGCAAGCCCTATTCCCTAAACCTCTTTTTTGTGAGGCGCAACGAGCGGCTACGGCCCTTCTTTTAAGCCGTCCGCCCATTTTATGCGACTCCATCGTTAATAAACATGTATGTAGGTATTTAAAAAGTTATTGATTGTTTGGCGGATTAAACATTTTCCTTGTTTTTATATGCACTGTGGCATTGTATCTGTTTTTAAGCAGTGTTTTTAGCATCTTTATACGCTCTCCATTGCGGCCTATCGCAATCCCCCGCTGCTCCTCGCTTATTACCACTGTGTAGTTCTCTTCGCCCATTACATTTTTTGAATCAATTCGGAAAATTTTTATGTTCCCAAAAAAATTCCTTATAAGCGTTTCAGGGTCTTTTGCATCTTTTATGATGGTAACCCTTTTTTTGAACAACTCCTCCAATCTTTTAATATTCTTGGCGTTTTTGCCTATTGCCTTCCCCAACTCTTTTTTATCCACCAAAAATACAAGGGTGCTGGAGGAAGATGCACAATCTGAGGGCATCACTCCTGTTATTTTTTCAAAAGAGGAGAAAAGCTTTAAATCCTCATCTGTTAACTCTCTCATTGGGCCAGCTCCAATATATTTGATGTTCCTGGGTCATAGATAGAAAGCACAGCAACCGGGAAGGGCTTTCCGCACACCGCCCCCAACTCCATGCTGCTGCCCTCAAACTCCACTATTTTTACTCCTGTTGCCCTTGCATTCTTTAGCACTCTGTCCCGCACCTCCTGAGGGGTATTTTTTGCCACCACTATTGCTTTTGCTTGAGAGGTAAATGCGTTATGAAGTCCTTTTCGTGAGCCAAAATCCACCTTTCCTGTCTCTACTGCCAACCTTATCGCTGCCTTTATGGGGTTCTCCTTCCCTTTTTTCATTCGCTTTCTCACTACTTTCTTCTCCTTGGCCATTTAAGTCACCTCGGCATAAATTTAAGTTTTACCTTCCCTGTTCCTACAGGAACAGTTTGCCCTACTATTATATTTTCAGTAACTCCTATAAGTTTATCCTCTTCTCCTTTAGCAGCCGCGTTTATTAAATGCTTTATGGTCTCCTCAAACGCCGCCCTTCCAAGCACACCCACTTTGCTGCCTGAAAGCCCATGCCTTCCTATAGATTGAATGGCTCCGCTGTATGTCATTGCATCTGCCACCAGCATTATATGTCTTATATCTACATAAAGCCCCTGCATATCCAACACATCTTTTATCTCTTTCAGTATTGCGTTGCGCGCTGCCTCTATGCCAAACACCCGTTCTATTTCTTTTATGTTGTTAGTATATATGCGGCTAGGGTCCACTGCAGGATGGCTTATAACTCCCACTATATTATACCCTCCTGCTCTCACAAAATACTCATCCCCCTCTTTTGTCACCACTGCTTTATATACACCATCCACTCCTTTGAGGAGAAGTTGTTTAAGTTTTTGGCTCTGCTTTCTCACATACTTGGCATTTACCCCTTTTTCCTTTTTATCAAACTTTATCTTTATCTTCTCTCCCTCTGCCTTTATCTTTGCATTTTTTTCAAGCGCCTTTTCCACCTTCTCTTTAAGGTCCTTAAAACTTACCTTTTGCGCCTCCCCCTCTTTTTTATCAAACGCAATTTCTATGCTATAACTTTCCAGGTCATCTAACACCTCTGCTACATCCTCTAAATATACCGCTGAAATCTCTTCCGCAACCTTCTCTGCCTTTTCCCTGCTTTTTGCATATTCCTTTTTTAGATAAACATCTATAAGCGGCTTTTTTGGCTCCTTTTTTGCATCCACTATCTCTATAAGCCGCGGAAGGCCTGTTGGCACATGCTCTGCCACACCTGCGTAGTGGAAGGTACGCATGGTCATCTGCGTTCCTGGCTCTCCAATGCTTTGAGCGCTAACTACACCCACCGCTTCATAAGGCGCTATTTTCAACTTTTTCTTCATATTATCACGCTGTATCAACATCATCTTGCTTAACGCTCTCTAAATGCTTAGTGGTGGAGGAGAACATGGGGTCTAACCCATCCCCTCCATATATAAATTGCACTATGCTATCGTCCGCATTCCTAACGGTAAGGTCAGGCGCTACTGTCAGGTCTTGTAGCGCGTTTATAAGCCTCCTCTGCATATATCCTGAGCGCGCCGTTCTTATCGCCTTATTGACCAGCGATTCTCTTCCTCCCATTGCGTGTAGGTAAAATTCATCTGGCTTTAAGCCGTCGTGGAAGGAGGCATACACAAAGCCGCGCTCCCTTCCGCTCAAAACCCCTTTCTTGAAGTAGGGCAGCACCCTTTTTCTATACCCTCTTGCAGGCCTTTTTGAGCGTACCGTTTGCTGTGCCACCACTGCTGACATCTGGATGGCGTTAAGCAAACTCCCTCTTGCGCCTATCTTTGCCATGATTATAGAGGTGTTGTCTTTACCTAAATCCTTTTCCACCACTTCGCCCACTTCATTTCTCGCTTTGGTGGTTATTTCTAATATTGTGCTTTCTAATGTTTCTTGGAGGGAGACGCCCGGAGACCTTTCAAGCGTTTTGTTTTTATATTGCAGGATAAGGTTATCTATCTCTCTGTTCATTCTCTCAATTATCGCCTTTATCTTTTCCTTCCCTTCTTTTGAGATGGTGTAGTTTTTAAGAGAGACGGTGAAACCTTCTAAATAGAGGGCGTGAAGCGCCATTTTAAGCACAGCGTCCAAAAAGTTCCTAACATACTCTCCGCCTTTTTCCACAAACAACCTCTCCAACAGCTCCCCTTCAATCGCCTTGCTATCTATCGCGCCCTTTATTAACTTTCCGTTCTTTATAACCACTTCATCGCCCATTTTGCTTTTGGTTTTTATGTTAAGATTGCTTGGAAGCAGTTGGGAGAAAAGCAGTTTGCCCGAATACTTTCCGTTCTTCAAATCAGGTTTGGGCATTTTGGTGATGCCTGCTAAATAAAGGATATGCGCTGCCTCTGTTTTGCTGAACTCTGCACCGTCGCGCGTAAGTATATATAAACCAGAAACATGGTCCTCTTGAGGTTTTATTATTGCGTGGCCATGCCTAGGCGAGAGTATCTGATTTTCCACTTTAGCAAGGTAGCGCGCCTCTGCCTGCGCCTCTTCATTCTGCATTACATGCAGATTCATCTCATCTCCGTCAAAATCAGCGTTATAGGGCGGCGTCACTACTGGGTTTAACCTAAAGGTCCTTCCCGGCAGCACCTTTATCTCGTGTGCCATCATGGAAATTCTATGCAGGGAGGGCTGCCTATTAAATAGCGCAATATCTCCATCCACCACCTGCCTTTCCACTATCCACCCCACTTTTAAGCTTTCTGCCTGCTCCTTCCTCATCTCTTCTGTTGCGCCCACTTTTACCCTGCGGCCGTCGCTTCTTATTATGTAAAGGGCGCGCGGGTATTCTGAGCGCATCACCAACTGCTTGCAATACTCTAAATTCCAAGGGGTGACATGGAGCGGTATGGTGAGCTCTTCTGCAATCTTTTGCGGCACCCCCACCTCGTCCATCCTTATGCGCGGGTCAGGTGAAATAACGGTACGCGCAGAAAAGTTGACGCGTTTTCCTGAAAGGTTGTATCTAAATCGCCCTTCCTTGCCCTTCAGCCGCTGCGCCAGGGTCTTAAGCGGCCTTCCGCTTCTATGCCTTGCAGGCGGTATATGCGCGGTTTCATTATCAAAATATGTTGTGATGTGGTATTGCAAAAGTTCCCAGAGGTCTTCAATTATTAATTGAGGCGCGCCCGCATTTATGTTTGCCTCCAATTTTTGATTTATCCTTATAATATCCACTAATTTGTGCGTAAGGTCATCTTCTGACCTCTCTCCTGTTTCTAAGGTGATAGAGGGCCTTACTGAAACAGGAGGGACAGGAAGAACAGTCAAAATCATCCATTCTGGCCTTGCATAAACAGGGTCAAACCCTAACTTCCTCACATCCTCATCGCTTATTCCTGCCAGCCACTCTCTCACTTCGTGGGGAAGCATCACATCTTTGTTTTTAAGGAAGGTGGTAGGTTTCATAAGCTTTATTTCTGGCAACTCCTCGCCGCAGTGCCCGCACTTCTTCTTTTTCCTTCCTTTCTTTTCCCCTTCTTCCACCTCTTTCTCCATTTCCTCCTTCTTAACCTCTGTTATAAGTTTATGACAGGAGGGGCAGGTGTTTTTAAGTATATAATAGATGTGTTTAACAAATTCCACATGCACCACAGGCCTTACCAACTCTATCATTCCAAAATGGCCAGGGCAACTTTTCACTGTACCGCCGCAGGTTTTGCATTTTAAACCAGGGTCCACAACCCCCAACCTTAAATCCACCAACCCGCCGTCTATCGGGTACCCATCGTCATCATAAGTATCAGGAACTGTTATTTTAGCAACCGCTATTTTTCTTATCATTTCTGGAGAGTAGAGCGAAAACCTTATCTTTCCTATAATATGCCTTATATCTTCTTCTAACATTCTACCTACCCCTTTTCTTTAAGTTCTATTCTGGGAAAGATGCATAAAGACCTTATTTCATCAAGAAGCAGTTTAAACGCATAGCTCATCTCCACCGGTTCCCCTTTATCAGTTTTACTCAACCTGCAATAGCTCTTATTCTGCACATAGTCTGGGGTTGCTGCCTCTCCGCACTCCGGACAGATAAATACACGGGTTTTATCGCTTTCCTCAAGCAACCTTTCCTTTATAAGCATACTTGCACCATAGCCAATTAAGCAGTCCCTTTCCATCTCTCCAAATCTTAACCCTCCTTCCCTCGCCCTTCCTTCGGTGGGTTGGTGGGTGAGCAGTTGGACAGGCCCCCTGCTTCTCACATGCATTTTATTAGATACCAGGTGGTGGAGGCGCTGGTAGTATATCACACCCACAAATATCTTTGCCTTCAATCTTCTTCCGGTAATTCCATCGTAAAGCACTTCCTCTCCATACTCATCAAAGCCGTTTTTCCTAAGCACCTCTTTAAACTGCTCCTCTTTATCTCCGCTAAAGGCGGTAGCGTCTGCAAACATCCCTCCTATTGCCCCCATCTTCCCCCCAAGCATCTCTAAGAGGTGGCCTGCTGTCATTCTGGAGGGAATGGCGTGAGTGTTAACTATAAGGTCTGGTATTATTCCTGATTCTGTGAAGGGCATGTTTTCTTGAGGTACCAATATTCCTACCACTCCCTTTTGCCCATGCCTAGAGGCAAACTTATCCCCTATTTCAGGCACCTTTATAGACCTTATCCTTACTTTAATCACTCTGTTTCCTCCCTGCCCTTCTGTAATAAGGACTGAATCCACTTTCCCTCTCTCCCCTGCTTTGAGCGCGAGGGAGGATTCTCTTTTCTTCTCCTCCACAGCTCCAAAGACCGAAATCTCTTCTAAGAATCTGGGGGGTGATGTTTTGCCCACAAGCACATCTTTTCCCTCCACCTCACTTTCCGGCATCACTATGCCGTCTTCCCCCAAATGTCTATAAGCATGCTCTCCTCTATACCCTACCACATCGGGAGAGGGAATCTCTATTTTGTCTTTTTGCCCTCCCGGATAACTTCGTTCTTCTGTTTCATAGGTTCTGAACATCACCACGCGGTGAAGCCCTCTGTCTATTGCTGATTTATTTACTATAATCGCATCTGCCATGTTGTATCCTTGGTAAGATGCAAGTGCAACCACGCAGTTCTGCCCTGCCGCCCTCTCTCTTAAATTCAGGTGCTTATATACTCTTGTTTGCACAATGGGTTCTTGGGGATAGTACATCACATAAGCACGGGTGTCATATCTATTTGCAAAATTGGTGGTATAGGTACCCAAGGCCTGCTTTGCCATCGCGCAGCCCATGGTGATTCTTGGTGAGGAGTTGTATTCTGGGTAGGGTAAGATGCTTGCCACTACTCCAAAGATGGTAGAGGGGTCTAATTCTAAATGCGTGTGCTCTTCTGTAAGTTCCTCTTCTGACATCGCTATGTAAGCGTTTTCTTCCTCCTGCGCGTCTAAATATTCAATTATGCCCATTTTGATAAGATGTTGCCAGGTTAATTCTCCTTTCTTAAGCCGCTCTTTTATAGCAGAGGTGAGGCGAGATTTCCCTTTTTCCACCACTATATAAGGCCTTCTCACCCTTCCCCTGTCTGTAAATATATATAATTCGTTTGTCTTATTATCATAGTAAATATTCACTTGATAGGAGAGTTCGTTCATTCTTCTCTTTTCTCTCAACCTTTTGGCAAGCGCCTTCCCATCGTTGTGAAAACCGATCAACCTTCCGTTTAAAAATACCGCGGTCTTCTTCATTCTTTCACCCCGTGCATTCTTAAGACCTCTTCTACCTGCCGCTCATCGCTGCCGTTTGATACCTCAGCCAGAATGGCAAGGTTTTTTACTAAAGAACAGCGCGGGCCTTCTGGAGTTTCGTTAGGACATATTTTGCCTATATGGGTGCCGTGCAGGTCTCTTGCTTTGAAATGCGGGTGTTTTTTGCTTAAGGGAGAGACCACTCTTCGCAGGTGGGAGAGCGTTGAGAGGTAGCTTACGCGGTCTAACAGTTGTGATATTCCTGTTTGCCCTGCTATCCAATTGCCTGTAGCCATTGCATATTTTATCCTGTCTCCCAACACATCCTGCCTTATAAGCGTATGCACCTGCAACTTCCTCCCTCTCGCATCTGCGCGCGACGCTTGATATACAATATCCCGCACTAAAAATTGGAACGCGTATCTAAACAAATCTTCCATAAGGTCCCCTGCCAACTTTATCCTCTTATTTGCGTAATGGTCTTTATCGTCCTGCGGTATTTCTTTATAAGCCACCCTTATCGCTCTCTCTGCCAACCTCACCAAATAGAGCGCTTTCTTCATACGCGCGCTTGGGTCTGTGCCTATGTGTGGGAGGAGGTAGTTGTCTAAAAGCGCGTTGATGCGGTTTAGGCGGAATTCTTTAGGTTGGCCAGGCGCCACCTTTTTGGAGAGCATGTCCACCGCTTCTTCATGGCTCTTTGACTCTTCAATCTCCAAATTTAATATAACATCGTTTTTGATCTTCTTATCCTCGGAGAAGGCAGAGAGTATCTCTTTATCGCTTTTTAGCCCCAGCGCTCTTAATAATTGCATAAGCGGCAGGTTGGGCGGAGTGGAGGGGAATTCTGCAGTTAGCACTCCTTCTGGATTTCTTGTCACCACACAGCGCGCCCTAAAGCCGTGAAGGGTGGAAAACACCTTTGCCACCACTGTGTTTTTTTCTCTCGTCACAATGGGCTTATTAGGTACTAAATCTTCTATAGAAACCAGCACCCTTTCGCTGCCGTTGATGATGAAATAGCCGCCTGGGTTGTCTGGGTCTTCGTCTGCTTCCACCAACTGCTTAGCATTCATTCCTGAGAGGTAGCAAAGGTTAGATTTCAGCATTACAGGGATTTCTCCTATGAAGACATCAGAGGGAACGCGCCTTTCCATTCCGTTAAACACAGGAATCATCTCTAAAAATATAGGTGCTGCGTAGGTAAGGTTGCGCAACCTTGCCTCTTGCGGCAGTATCTTTCTATACCCTCCTCTTACTTCCCAATAGCGCGGCTGCTCCACTCTTATTCTCCCTAACTTTATTTCAAACCCTTCCACATTGGTTTGTATCACTCCTACGCGGTCCACCACCTTTTGAAGCCCTTCTTCTATGAATTTGTTATAGGAGTTTATTTGCTGCGCCACTAAAGAATTAGTTTTAAAATAAACCTCCACCAAATCCATACTTACACCTTTATTCTATTACCACTCTATAAGCGTAATATTTCCCTGTCCCATCGTTCCTTTCAATTCTTATCACATCCCCTACTTTTGCTTTGAGTGCTACTGCTGCAGGGTCATTTTTGCGGATTTTTGGAAGTTGGGTCTGGTCTATTTTGTATTTTTTCAGGAGTTCGTTTTTTTCTTTTTCGGAGAGTATTTTCATGGGAGGAAGAAGAACATGCGCTAAAATATCTACCTCTGCTTTTTTTCTTTTTGCCAACTCACCACCCGCCCCTTGAGCATAGAGGCTACCAATCACATACTTTTTAAATGGGAATGTTTTTAAAGTTTCTTGTGTTTTTTTGTGGAAAAAATCGTAGAAAAATTTAAAAATAAGGTGCGCATTGTATTAATTGCTACGGCCGAATTCTGGTGCATGGGAGGATAGCTGGTCGCCTTGCCAGCGCTTTAATGCGCTGGCCTAATTCTTTGTACTGCTGCTTTAGGTGGTTGTAAGAATGGGTTAAAGAATTAAAAGGCGCAATTAGCAAAATTCACACACGCCCTTTTCCTCGCTTTCCTTTTTATACTGCTCATAATGCTCTTTGGAGCAGAAGTATGCTTTCTCGCCCGCTATGTTCTCCCTCTCTATCCAGGCCTCAGATTGTGTGGTCCCGCACACATAACATTTCTTTTCTGCCATGCTTGTTATTAGGCGCGCAGATTTTTATTATTTTCATTCTCTTTTTTAAACTTTTTATAACAATTTATAATCATGTCTTTGGTAAGTAAAAGATTGTGCAGAAGGCGATGCGCTCAGCGATGCGCGGCAGAGGGTGCAGCGTTTGCGCGCTATAAAGAGGAGGCAGAAGCGCTTTATAAAGGATTGCAGGAGGTAAAACAAAGGTTTGAAAATGGCTCTGACCGCCTTTCCTACCGCACCTTCTCTTTATTTAAAGAGGTTG
>JALWZW010000070.1 GCA_026992595.1 Microcaldota archaeon
ATTCTACTACCCCTCTGGTTGAGGAACAACAAATAAAAACCCTGCTTAAAAGCTCTAAAATTATTGCGGTGGTTGGTATTTCTGAGAAGCCAGAGCGCCCCAGCTATAAGGTCGCTACCTATTTGAAAGAGCAGGGTTATAAAATAATTCCTATAAACCCTCGCTTAACAGCATGGAAAGGCATTCCCGCCCTTCCTTCTTTGGATGCATTGGAGAGCGCTGATATAGTGGTGGTTTTTCGCAACCCTTCCGCAGTGCCTGAAATTGCGGAGAAGGTGAGGGGGAAGTGCCAAGCGTTGTGGCTTCAGCCGGGCGCGGAGAATGAGGAAGCAGAAACGCTCTTTGGCGGGTTTGTTGTTAAAAACCGCTGCATCATGCAAGAGCATAAGCGGTTGGTAGGGAAGCGCTAATTTAAAAGCATTTTTTAATAAAGCCCTATCATGGAAAGGAATATTGTTGTAGAAAGGGCTACTTATAAAGCGGTAAAGGAGAGGGATGTGGAGGTTGTGGAAAGAAAGGGGTTGGGACACCCTGATACTCTTATTGACGCTATTGTGGAGAATATAAGTAGGAATCTCTGTAAGGAATATGTTAAAGAATTTGGAAAAATTCTCCATCATAATGTAGATAAAGGGCAGATTTGCGGGGGCGCCACTAAAGTGGAGTTTGGCGGTGGCTATTTCACTAAGCCTATATTTATCCTCCTTTCAGGACGCGCCACCGAAGAGGTAGAGGGGAAAAAGATTCCTGTGCAGCATATCGCTCAGCGTACCACTCATGATTATTTAAAGAGCGTACTTCCTGAATTGGATGTTTGCAGCGATGTTGAGGTGGATTCTAAAATTTCTCAAGGTTCCGCAGATTTAGTAGAGTTGTTTTTAAGGGCGCCTTCTATCCCTCTTGCTAATGACACCAGTTTTGGGGTTGGTTTTGCCCCCTTAACTGATTTAGAGCGCGTGGTTCTTGAGATTGAAACGCGGTTAAATGGCCACTATCGCTTAAAAAACAGAGAGGTTGGGAGCGATATAAAGGTGATGGGGTTAAGAGATGGGAACAAGTTGAAGATCACCGTTGCCTGCGCCTTTATCTCAAAATACATTACTGATTTGGAAGATTATAATGAGAAGAAAGCGCGGGTGCGGGAGTTTGCAGAAAAGGTGGCGCGTGAGATTACAGGGATGGATGTGGAAATTGCGGTTAATACTGCGGACAGCGGGGATTCTGTCTATCTGACTGTGAGCGGAACGAGCGCTGAGATGGGGGATGATGGCTCGGTGGGGCGCGGGAATAGAGTTAACGGCCTTATTACTCCTATGCGCTCCATGACTTTAGAGGCGGCATGCGGCAAAAATCCTGTAAATCATGTGGGAAAAATCTATTCGGTCTTGGCTACTGAAGCGGCGGAGAGGATTGCAAAGGACTATGCGGTGGATGATGTTAATATTGTTCTTCTCTCCCAAATAGGGAGAAGGATTGACCAGCCCAAAGTGGCGCATATTTCGGTTATCTCTGAAGATTTTGATAGGGTTAAGGATAGTATTAAAAAAGACATTGACGCAATGTTGGAAAATATAACAGAAGTTACCAATAAGATAGTGGAAGGTAAGGTGCGTCTCTATTAGGGCCCGTAGTCGAATGGTTAAGACGCTCGCCTCACACGCGAGAGAGTCGCGGTTCGAATCCGCGCGGGCCCATATAACTTTTTCTACTAAGAGCTAAGGTTAAAAGTTGCCAAAACGTCCTGAGGTAAGTTTTTGTCTTCTGTTATTCTTAGGCCAAAAACTTAACTAAAAGGCCTAAGAGAAATCTGCGGTTTAGATGTTTATAAGCAAAACTTAACTGAAAGGTGTGGGGTAGGTTAAGGGAAAGGTTTATTGTGTTTTTCTAGTTTGCTGCCTCTTGTAAATAAGGACTCTTCTCAATTTTGGGAACACATCTCTTCGGTCGCTTAAAACATCTCTCTGCTTTTTATTTGCTGCTGCCTTTTCTAAAATTTCCACCGTTTCTATCTGCTCTATTCTTTTTGCATATTCCAAAGCACTTTCCCCGTATTTATCTCTTACCTTTACATCTATCCCTGCATCTACTAAAATTCTTACTATCTGTGTGTGGCGGCCTGCTATCGCATACCATAAAGCAGTTCGCCCATATTTATCTCTTGCATTTACATTTGCACCTCTCTCCCTCAACTCTTTTACTATTTCTGTATTCCCAAGTAGCGATGCATACATCAAAGCAGTTGTGCCGTTTTTCTGTGCTGTGTTAGGGTCTGCTCCTTCCTCTAGTAAAATTGTCACCCTTAGCAGGTCTGCTGGAACAGTCCTAACCGCCTCCAACAAAAGCTTGTCCAACAAACGCTTGTTATTTTCATCCATATTGAAATTAGTGATAATAATTGTTTAAATATGTTTGTAAAAATTCCAAGAGGGGTGTTAGTGTAACTCTTTCTTCTCTGGCGTTTTTGTTTCTATCTCTATTTCCATTGGTCCTCTGCCATATTTTTCTCTCAGTCGTTTGGCATCCTTTATTACCCCTTTTCTATAAAATTCATCAGGAATGTATCTAAGGAATTTCTCTACATAGTATTCTGTTTTGGGGAAGTGGCCCCCTGTTTCTTATTTTCCTATTTCTTTATCCTCCCAACCAATATGATAAAGCCGCTGGGAGTATGAACTCTCTAAGCAAGAGGTCTAAGAGTTGGCTTACAAACCATGCCGCTACTATGTAAAGGATTAAAGCAAGCGCTGCTTTCCACATTTTTGTTTTATGGACATGGGAAAGGGTTTTGGTTGCGCAATAGAGGTTATAGAATCCTAATATCAATATTATTGGGTAGACAATACATACTCCTAAGAGGGGCAGGATTATGATTAAGATGTATGATGGCCAAAGCACCCAAGATAGAGCGGTGTAAGGGAGGAGAAGCGCATTAAATGTTTTTTTAAGCCCTGCTTTTCCTCCTAACATCTTGAGGATAATAAACACAAATACCGCTTCAACTGCTAACCTTATGATAGTCAGTGCCACTGATAATACCATGAAGATGAAGAAGAGAATAACTAGAAGTATAAAGACAAGTGCAAGGATTTCTAACCCAATACTGCTAATAATGTCCTCCACGAATGCTTTCACGCTACTATAAATGGGGAGCATGGTTGCTAAAAGCCCTCCAACAAAACTCCCCATCACTCCTAAAATCAGAAGAATGGCCAACAAAATTGCTATAGTTGCTAGGGTGTCGGTGAAAAGGAATGTTAAAAACGCTTCCTTTACTCTCTTCCTCAACCTCTTTTCTTTATATTCAGGTTTTTGTAGAAACTTTGCATACTCCTTGTGCGGAAGCGCATTTTTGAAATAAGGGATGCGCTCCCACTGCCGCCTAACCCATTCTACATAACTTCTCCACAACCTCTTTATTCCGCCCATCTTCTCTATTATTAATTTTCCCTGTTTTTATTTAATCTTTGCAGCCGCTATTGAGGCGAGCATTGCCTCAATCTGTATCCTATCATTTGCCCCTATCACCAACCTATAGTTATACTCTCCCAAACATTCTATAAGCGCTATTCTGACCCTTTCATCCAACTCCATCTTTCCCAACTCGCGATACACTTGAAAGACCACATCTTCTCCGCTCATCCCGTACTTAACCATAAGTTCATCTAAAAATTTACGCGCCTCTTTAAAGTTTCCTGCGAGCGCTTTTTCCAGCATTTCCCGCACCTCTTTAGGGGTGGCGGTGCTGCTTATTTTATACACTATTTCTTTTGTTATCCTCTTCCCATGAAAGGCGCACCCTTGCAATAGGTTTATCGCTCTCCTCATATCTCCCTCGCTCACATAAAATATTGCTTTAAGCGCCTCTTCATCCACTTCCAGGTCTTCTTTTTCCGCTATCTCCTTTAGCAGCGCTGCCACTTCCTCCTCTTTCAATGGCAGGAATTTAAAGACCGCACATCTGCTTTGTATCGGCTCTATGATGCGCGAGGCATAGTTGGCGCTTATTATGAAGCGAGTGGCGGAAGCATAACTTTCCATAGTTCTCCTAAGCGCTTGCTGGGCATCTGCTGTGAGCGCGTCCCCTTCGTCTAAAAAGATAAGTTTAAAAGGCGCCTCACCTATAACAGCAGAGCGTGCAAAATCCTTTATCCTTCCTCTCACCACATCTATGCCTCTCTCATCGCTTGCGTTCAACTCTAAAAACCTCCCTTCCAATTCTTCCCCGAACAGTTCATGGGCAAGCGCCAAGGCGCAGGTGGTTTTACCTACTCCGGGCGGACCTGCAAAAAGGAGGTTGGGCATGTTTTTTGCTTTAACAAACGCTTTCAAAGAGGCGACCACCTCTTTCTGACCCTTTACCTCATCAAGATTCTTTGGCCTATACTTCTCTGTCCAAGGAAGAATGTCCAAAAACATCACCGCTTATTTATCACTTCATTGTTTTTTAATATCTATAGTTCAAGCATTTTTGCAATCTTCCTTAACTTCTCCATCCTGCTTATCAACTCCTCCTCCATGCTGTGGAGTGTTTCCTCTACATTTCTCCCCTTTAAAAAGTAATATCTCCCTTCCTTTACTATAAATCCGGACCTCATAAGATTGTTTAAATGATATATTACGGCCGCTTGGCTCGCATCTACTTTCTCTAAAATCTCTCGTGAGGAGATACCGCGCTCTCCTGCTTTTACCACTGCCCTAAATACCTTTTTCCCCACTTCATCTCTCTCATCCCCAAAACCTAAACAAATGTAAAGCACATCTAAAAACCGCTCTTTATCTATGCCTTCTGCAGGAAAGAACACATATCTTATTATTACCTGCCTGTATCTTCTCCTCCTCACATTTTAAAATGGAAACATAAATATTTAAAAAAGTTTTTATTATTTAACAATTTGTTTAAAATTAAGCGTTAGGAGGTGGTTGTATGAAAGCGGTGGCGCGATATGACCCTTTTGAAGAGATAAGGAAACTTCAGCGCGAAATGGATGAACTTTTCTCCTCTTGGTTTGAAAAAAGAATGGAGCCAAGGGAGTGGGGCACTGCAGTGCCTGCTATAGATGTGGTGGACGAGGGAGATGCTATTAAAGTGATTGCAGACATGCCAGGCGTGGATAAGAAAGATATTTCAGTGAAGGTTGACAGAGATGTGGTAGAGATAAGCGCTGAAAGAAAGGAGGCAAAAGAGGATAAGAAGAAGGATTATTACTATTGCGAGAGAAGTTATTCTTCCTATAAGCGCGTTTTCCGCTTACCTGAAGAGATCGACCCTGAGAGCGCTGAGGCAGAATATAAGAACGGGGTTCTTTACATAACGCTCAAAAAGAAGGAGCAAGGGCGCAGAAAGGAGATTAAGATAAAATGAAAGAGAACGGTGAAAGAGAGAAGGGCGCGCAGGATAAGAAGGAAGAAAAGGCAGCAAAGGCGGAGGAGTTGGAAAAACAACTTCTCCGCCTAGCGGCAGAGTTTGAAAATTATAAAAAGCGCATAGCAAAGGAGCAGGGCGAGTGGGAGACCAGGGCAAAGGCGCAGTTGCTTTTAAAGATTTTAGGTGTGGTTGATGAATTTGAACTCGCGCTCGCTCATTTAAAGCATAGTGATGAATGTGTAAGAAAGGGCGTTGAGATGATTTATGTTAAGCTGATGGACCTTCTTAAATCGGAAGGTGTGGTGGAAATGGAAGCAGAAGGTAAGGAGTTTGACCCTTATTTGCATGAAGCGGTTAGAGAGGAGGAAGGGCCTAAGGGAAAGGTTATTCATGTTCTTCAAAAAGGATATCTCTATAATAACAATGTTTTAAGGCATGCAAAGGTTGTGGTAGGTAAAGGAGGTGATGTTGATGGGTAAGATTATTGGTATAGATTTGGGGACTTCCAACTCTGCGGCTGCATATTTGGAAGCAGGTAGGCCTAAAATGATCCCTAGTAAAGAGGGTGTGACGCAGTACGGCAAATCCTTCCCTAGCGTTGTTGCTTTTACTAAAGACGGCAAATTACTTGTAGGAGAGCCGGCGAGAAGGCAGATGATTACAAACCCTGAAGGAACGGTTACAGGATTTAAGCGCAAAATGGGGACTAACTATAAATACAAGATACACGGCAAAGAGTACACTCCCCAAGAGTTGTCTGCCTTTGTTCTTCAAAAGATTAAGCGGGATGCTGAAGAATATATTGGGGAAAAAGTAGATAAGGCAGTAATCACCGTTCCCGCCTATTTCAATGATAATCAGCGCCAAGCAACTAAGGATGCTGGAAGGATTGCAGGGCTGGAAGTGGTGCGATTGGTGAATGAGCCAACCGCGGCAAGTTTGGCTTACGGATTAGATAAATCAGACAAGGAGTTAAAGATTTTGGTGTTTGATTTTGGGGGCGGAACTTTAGATGTTACGGTGATGGAGTTTGGCGGTGGTGTTTTTGAGGTAAAGGCAACAAGCGGTGATACGCAGTTAGGCGGAAGGGATATGGACCAGATCATCGCAGAATTTCTCAGCGATCAGTTTAGGAAGGAAAGCGGGGTGGATATAAGGAAAGACCAACAGGCATGGTCCCGCATGCTTGAGGCGGCAGAAAAGGCAAAAATTGAACTTTCCACCGTTTATGAAACCACTGTTAACCTTCCTTTCCTCGCTTCTGTCAATAACGAACCTAAGCATTTCCAATACACCCTTACCCGCGCTAAGATGGAGGATCTGGTAAGGCCTGTAATAGAAAGGTGCAGAGGGCCTATTGAAAGCGCGCTTAAGGATGCTAAGATGAGGCCTACAGATATTGATAAGATTATTTTGGTGGGTGGCCCCACCCGCATGCCTATTGTGCAAAAGTTTGTAGAAGATACTATAGGCAAACCTGTTGAACGCGGGATAGACCCGATGGAATGTGTGGCAATGGGCGCTGCCATTCAGGGAGGTGTTATTTCAGGCGAAATTAAGGATATTTTGCTTTTAGATGTTACGCCGCTCTCTTTAGGCATTGAAACTTTAGGGGGCGTATTTACCAAACTTATAGAGCGAAACACCACCATTCCAACACGCAAAAGCCAAATATTCACTACAGCGGCCGACAACCAAACCAGTGTTGAAATTCATGTTTTACAGGGGGAAAGGCCTATGGCAAAGGACAATGTCTCTTTGGGTAAATTCCTGCTAACAGGCATTCCCCCTGCACCTCGTGGAGTTCCTCAAATAGAGGTGGTGTTTGATATTGATGAAAATGGTATTCTCCATGTAAGCGCAAAGGATAAGGCAACGGGGAAAGAGCAGAAGATGGAGATAACCGCGCCTCTTAAAATGAGCGAAGAGGAGATAAAGAAGAAAATAGAGGAGGCGGAGAGATTTGCAGAGCAGGACCGCGCTGCGTTAGAGTTGGCGCAGGCAAAAAATGAAGGGGAAAGCGCCATTTATGTGGCAGAGAAAACCCTCAATGAGCTTAAGGACAAAGTGCCTCAGGAGAAGAGAGAGCGCATCGAGGCGCTTGTTGGCAAGTTAAAGGAGGCGCTTAAAGGGGAGAATAAGGCAGAGATAGTGCAACTTACAGAAGAGTTGAAAAAGGCGTTGCAAGATTTGGGCGCTTCCCTTTACCAGCAGGCAGGCGGCGGGGTTCCTCCTGGCGGTGGAGCGAGCGGAGGCAGCGAAGAGAAAGGGTATGAGCAGATAAAAAAGGTTCCTAAAGATGATGTTATTGAAGGTGATTATGAAAAGGTAGATAAGTGATGAAAAAGGATTATTATGAGATTTTAGGGGTGCCTAGAAACGCGAGCAAGGAAGAGATAAAGCGCGCTTACAGGCGCTTGGCTATGAAATACCATCCAGACAGGAATAAAGAGCCAGGCGCGGCAGAGAAGTTCAAAGAGATTAGTGAGGCATACGCGGTGCTGAGCGATGATGAAAAGCGAAGGCAGTATGACCTCTATGGACATGGCGCTTTTGAGCAGATGTACAGCGCAGAGGATATTTTTAGGGGCGCTGATTTCAGCGGTTTTGAGGAATTGTTTAATTTTGACCCTTTTGATTTTTTTGGCCTTTTTGGAAGGAAGCGGAGAGGGAGGAGGCGGGGCGCTGATGTAGAGACCGAGGTGGTTGTGGACCTTAAAGAGGTGCTGAAAGGCGCGGAAAAAGAAGTTATCTATTATAGGACGCAATCTTGCAATGGTTGTGGTGGGAGAGGGGGGAAGGGGGAGCAGGTTTGCTCGCTCTGCCATGGAAGGGGAGAGGTGCGCAAAAGAAGAAGCGCAGGCCTTCTTTCCTTATTTACTGTCTCAACCTGCGAGCAGTGCAGAGGTAGCGGGGTGTCTTTCCGGGAGCGATGCAGGGAATGTGGCGGCACTGGGCGTGTTAGCACAAAGGAGCACATCAAGGTAAAGGTGCCCCCTGGTGTATATGATGGAATGCGGCTTCGCCTTAGCGGCTTAGGAGAGTATGGGGCTAGCGGTTATGGAGATCTCTATGTGCGCATAAAGGTGAAAAAACACCCCCATCTTAAAAGAGAGGGCGCAGACCTCTTATATGAAAAGAAAATAGATTTTATAACTGCTATTTTAGGCGGTGAGGTTGAGGTTGAAGGGGTAGAGGGAAAAATTAAATTAAAAATTCCTCCCGGCACCCAACCTAACGCTTTAATTAGGTTAAGAGGGGAAGGTTTGCCTAAGTTGGAAGGGGGGAGAGGGGACCTGTTGGTGAGGGTGGTTGTGGAACTGCCCAAGAAAGTGAATAAAAGGCAGAGAGAACTTTTAAAGGAGTTTGAGAAAGAGGGGAAGAAATGGTTTGGCTTATTTTAGGTTTTTCTTTGCTTGTGGATGAGGCGGAATAGCTTTTCCACCTCTGGGGGAGAAAGCTCTCGCGCCCTCTTTTTTCTATACTCTGGAGGGCAATCATACCCCGCCCTTTTTAGCACCTTTTGTAATAGTTGATTCTTATGCTGAAATATTTTTCTTATAAATTCTTCCATTGCGCTGTCCATCGCTCTTTTAGGCGTTAATTTCACAAGCGCTGATTCCACTTTTGGCGGAGGGGAAAAGAGGCGCGGCGCTATCCTTCTTATTATCTCAATCTCAAAACACAACTGCGCAGATACAGAGAGCCTTCCATAGTTTCTTTCCCCTGCCTTTGCTACCAACCGTTGCGCAAATTCTAATTGAAACATAAGGAGCGCTTTTTCCACCTTTTTCCTGCACAGTTTAAAGAGCAGTTTGGAGGAGATGTTATAGGGTATGTTGCCCACCACAACATCTACTTCCGGCCATTCCTCTTTCAACACATCCCCTTCTATAATGAGCAATTGGGGGTATTTTTCTGCCAACTGCTTCACAAAGCGCGCATCTTTCTCAATTGCATAAAGCGCTTTTGGCTTATATCTCATCAACCTTTTTGTGAGCCGCCCATCTCCTGCCCCTATCTCCAGCACCCTTTTGCCTGTCACTCCTGCCAAGCGGGCTATTAGGTTGAGAAGGTGGGAGGATTTTAGAAAATGTTGCCCCAACCGCTTATTCCTTTCCATACCTATCCTCTAAGATAAGCAATGCGTCTAAGCAGCCATAAGCATAGTTTGCTGCCCCAAAGGCGCTGAAGTAATCTTTTTGCGCATAGAAGAATTTGGCATCTTCTAAATAGTTCTTCGCATGGCCTATCACTTTGCTATATCTCTCTTCCAATCCCTCTTTCCCTATTTTCTCTATTAATTTCTCCAATTTCAGAATATCTTTTTTTGCCCTTTCTGAAAATTCCATATTTATTTTTCTGCAGGTTTTTATAAAAAGGGAATGTCAGCAGCAGCGCGCTTTCCCGCTCAATAGAGCAGTACTTGCAACGCCGTGAAGGGGCTTAACTTCTGGGTTCGGGATGGGACCAGGTGTTTCCCCCTTCCTATGGCCGCTGACAATTATATTTATTTCACAAAGGAAATTTAAACTTTATTATTTGAGATACTTTGCAATCTCTTTATCGCTTAAATATACGCATTTCTTTTCCTTGGTTGTCACAAAGGAGATTTCCATGCTTTCTGGCGTTAGTTTCTCTTCATGTGTCTCTTTCAGCGCTTTTATTGCTAAAAGAATGGCTTCTTTAAGCGAGAGTTTCTCTGAGTATTTTTTCTCCAATATTTCATCTACCTCTTTTTTATGAATGCCTATAGAATCTGCCTTATAAGCAGTCATGGCACCGCTGGGCTCTGCCTCAAAAAGCTTTGGCCCTTCTTTATCCACCCCTGCAATTAAAAGCGAAACACCGAAGGGCCTTATCCCTCCATACTGCGTATATACCTGCATTAAGTCGCATACTCCACGCGCTATTATATCTACCGAAGGCGCTTCATTATAAGTTATCCTGTGCTTTTGCGCATCTACCCGCGCTATATCTACCAACCTTCGCGCATCCGCTATAAGGCCGCTTGCGGTTACGCATATATGCTCATCTATCTCAAATATCTTCTTTAAAGAGTCGGTAACCACCAGCGGCGAATGTATTGATTTGAAGGCCACCAGCGTTACCCCTTCCTTTACCGCTATCCCTATTGCAGTGGCCCCTCTTTTTACCGCTTCTTTAGCATACTCTACCTGAAATAACCTTCCGTCTGGGCTAAATACCGTTATTGCTCTATCATACGCTTGAGGAGAAACGCCGTACATAAAACCACTTCGCTTATTCATTAAACAATGAATATATTTAAAACATTAACTTGGAGAGGATTAGAAGAGGAAGCGCTTACCTGTTCTGAAGCTCCTTCTCTATTAATTCGTTAAGCACCTCTTCATGTATATACCTTCGCCCCCCTATTTTGACATGAGGGATTCTTCCTCTGTCCAACCTTCTTTCAAACGCGTTCCTCTTTATCCTTACCCCTCTTCTCCTCAACTCTTCAAGCGCTTCGCTTACAGAGAAGTATTTGGAAGAGATGCGCGTTAATGCTTCTATTGCTTCTGCAGGTATGAGGCGTCTTGTCCCCCATTTCACCGAAGGAATAGAACCTTTTTCCACCCTTCCTATAAATGCTCTAAAGTTTATTTTAGGGTTGTGTTTTTTGTACTCCTCAAACGCCTCTCTTACAGTGTAAAACCTCTCGTTTGTTTCTAATAATTCATCCAGTACCCTTTTAGGAATATATCTTCGCCTACCTATTTTAACACAGGGTATGTTTCCCCTCTCAATCCTTCCCCCAAATGCTCTAAAGGAGATGTGCATCCCCCTGCTTATCACATAGTCGTATGCCTCTTTAATGGGGAAAAGCTCTTCCCTCTCCCCCCCCATTCCTTTTTGTGATTTTTTATAAATCTCTTCTATTACCTTTGATATATTCTCTTCTTTCTTTTCCATGTTTTCCTTTACCTCTTCTAAACTTAAAGAGGAAAGACGCTCCACAACATCATCTTCAATCCTTGTTTCAATAACTGTTCTTTTCCCCCGAGGCATATTATCCCCCAAACAT
>JALWZW010000071.1 GCA_026992595.1 Microcaldota archaeon
CAACTGCTTATACCTCTCCACCTCTTCCGCAAAAGAACGATTGCTGTAAACAATTATCTCTTCCCCGCCGCTTTCAAGCATATACTTATTTACTAAAAAATACTCTTCTCCAAACAGAACAATGATTTCCTTTTTTTGTTGCTCCTTTTGCACTGCAGGAGTTGTGCAACCTAGCAACGCCAACAGCGATAACATAAGCAAGAGAGCGCGCATTATTTTTCCCTATTTAAGAGAGCGCTTAAAATAGGGGGAGAAATCAGCGTAGTTATTATAACCATTATTACTATTACAGAGAATTGAGCTACATTTAGAACTCCTAAAGTCCTTCCTATGGATGCAAAAATAAGCCCTACCTCTCCTCGCGGAACCATTCCAAAGCCCACTAAAAGTTTATTGCATTCTTTAGATGCACCCAATCCCGCAAGCGCCTTGCCTATAATAGCCACCAAGCTTATCACTAATGCCAAAATAAGAATATTTATATCCATCAGCGCGCTTAGATCTACATTCATTCCTGTTATAACAAAAAATAGAGGCACCACAAAATGACTTAAGGGCTCAATAAGGTCTTCCACATGCTTATCAGCATGCTTTGCTAAAACTGGCTCTATCTCGTCGCGCATCTTTTTATCTTTTCTTAATTTTGCTCTTATATCTTCAATTATTATTGGGTTTTTGAAGAATTTGAAATGTACAGGGTCTAAGATAAGGCCAATAGCAAAGGCGCCCACAATGGGAGCCAAACCTATCAGTTGCGCTAAATATGCAAATATAAGGCAGAGGAATATAGCCACCGTGAATTTCATTCCTATACCTGTATGTATGCGGGAGAAGAAATTGTTGAAATAAGGGGCGAATTTTTGGCCTACAGCGATAGAGCCGCCTAAAAAGAGCACTGCTTTTAATATTATTATTAAAACTTCTGTTTCGCTAACGGTGCCTGAAGTGGCAATTGCGGAAACCACTGCCAGGATTATTAAACCTAACACATCATCAATAACTGCGGCGCCCAATATGGTTTGTGCCTCTTTTGTTTGAAGTTTTCCCAAATCTCTAAAGACACGGGCAGTGATGCCAACAGAGGTGGCGGTAAGCGCAGCGCCTATAAATAAATAAGCGTTAAAGGAAAGACCGGGCATAAGAGCGGGACCTACCACATAAGTACCGAGCACAAAAGGAGCAACCACACCTAAAATAGCCACAATAAATGCGTTGGGACCTACTTTTTTCATCTCGCGAATATTTGATTCCAACCCTATTTGGAATAAAAGGATTACCACACCCAACTCTGCCAAAAACAGCATTATTTCATTGCTTTTCATGGGCTCAAAAACATCTATCCCCAAAAGCACTAAATTGCCTAAAATAAGCCCTGCCAACAACTCTCCTAAAACCGCTGGTTGGCCTATTTTTGTGATTAAACTGGAAATTTTTGCAATTATTAGTAAAAGCGCAATAAATAGAAAAATTTGCGCAAAACCATGTTCCCCACCTTCCTCTTCCTTCGCACCCTCAGAAGGGGGGCGCTCCTCAGCAAAAAAACCACCAAACAGAAGCAACAAGAGGAGAATAGCTAGCCATTTATTTTTCATATCGCTATTGCCTCCGCTTATTTTTAATAAAGAAAATCTTTAAAAAGCTAAGGGAAAGCATTTTACATAAGATAAAACATTGGTTGGCGGTGAAAAATTATGAAAAAATTAGGGAAAAATCACTTTACAGAAGCGAGAAGGACAACTGTTTGGGAAAAGGTAAGAAGAGGTTGGCAAAGAGTAAAAAGAAGGGTGCGCTCCTTTGCCTCAAAAGCGGTTTTAACAGCCGCGCTTATGAGCAGCGGTTGTCTTACTACTCCTTTTGCAGGCAAGAAATATAATGAGCACTATGCGCTCAGTAGGTTGTATTACCCCTATGATGCTTACACAAGCTATATGGGAGAGGTTGAAGGAACTTCAGCGGCAAGAGCGTTGGCAACCGACCCTGAAGTTGAGGAGAGAAGAGTGAGCGGCTTTACATTGGGTGGCGGAGCGGCTTTATATTTTGACCCCTGGGAAAGTTTTCAATTTGGTCCTTTTTCTTTAGTCAGTAGATATGGGTGGTATGGCAATGATAAGGTAGAATCTACGGAGTTTGGGTTAGGTCTTGTGTTTCCTATGCACTCTAAAAAGAGCTCTAGTGGGGTTATTTCTTATTTAGGTCTTTATTATGCTCAAAGAACAGTTAATGAAGAAGATGAGATGGTAAAAAGCGATGAGAGAGGCGGGTTGGACTTTTGCGGCATTTATCCTCGCCTCATTTCTTCCCGCATTCGCTGGCTCTCCCCTCGCATATGCTTAACTTTTACTGATACTGATGATTCATTGTGGTTTATATTTGGACGTGTGATGATAGGCAATGAAATAGTTATTCCTCTAATAACCACAACCAACGATTTGTCCTCGCCTGTTCTTCACACCCCTCTAAACCTGCGCTTTCTTAACTTAACAGGTTTTGCCAGCAGGCAGCAGGGCGACCTTTTTATTTATAAAGGAAGTTTGATTTTGAGCGTTTTTGATGTGGTGGGTTTAGAGGGCTTTTTGCACTATCGCGCTTATGTGACAGGGATTTCGGGCGATGTGCTAGAGTATGGAGGCGCGCTTTACATTCATCCAGAAAAATATGTAAGATTGCCAATACACGCTAAATTAGAAGTGAGGAACAACGGTGATTTGATAGGGATGGTTTTTGTTAGTGCGCCTTTAGATGGTGATTATCTCGCATACCTAGCAAGGCTGGCAAGAAGATCTCAGGATCCCGCACTTCACCAAATTCGCGAACTGCAGCAGGAATCCATACACCAAGGATATTGAAATCCAGCACCATTATCAACCTCACCCATAGATAAAATGGACAAAAACTCATACCTAAATTACCTTTCCCAATTCACAGATGGGGAGGAGTGCTTTAATGCGCTTTACAATCAGCGCCAATATTTTAGAATAAACACCCTTAAAATTAGCGAAAAGGCATTTAAAACAGATTTGCCTGTGAGGGCGGTTGGAGAAGGAGTTTATTACTTGGAGGAAAAAGTAGAGATAGGGAAAACATGGGAGTATTTTTTAGGTCTTATTCACCCTCAAAGCTACCCTTCTATTTTGGTTTCGCAGATTTTGGCGCCTCAGCCGGGCGAAAAGGTGTTGGATGTTGCCTGTGCTCCTGGCTCTAAATTATCGCATCTTGCCGCGCTCATGGAGAATAAGGGGGTGCTGGTTGGAAACGATTTTAAGGAGGAAAAACTTCCTTCTATTTTCGCCACCATTACGCGCTTAAATGTTCTCAACGCCATAATAACTTGCTTGGACGCCAAAGCGCTTCCTTGGAAGGAACGGTTTGACCGCGTCCTGGTGGACGCTCCATGCACTGCTTTAGGA
>JALWZW010000072.1 GCA_026992595.1 Microcaldota archaeon
GCTTGTATCCCGTATTGGATATAATGTATGATGTTGTTTTTTATTGTGATGTTTTTATATAGCAGTTTTCTTTTGCGGTCGCCGCTTAAAACAATTCCCTTTTTTAATGCTGGTTTCCTTTCACTGTATAAAAAATTTTTTTCTATTATGCTGTGGTTGTTTCCATTTGAGATTTCTATGCCAACGAACCCGCTGTTAGATAAGTTGATTGAGTTGTTTTTTATTTTTATATATGTGCTGTTGCTTAATATGAATCCCTTTCCTTTTTTTGCTACATTCACAAAACAACCCCTCACCTCTATTCCTCTTCTTTGATCAATTATTATGGCGCCCGCAGGGTCGCCGTTGAACAAAACAGAAGAGTTGCAATTAAGATAGATGTTATCCGCGCCTGCAATAAGGGAAAAGCCGTTGAGATTATAGGTGCCTGCGCACAGGTCGGTGTTGGTGGTGAATATGTAATCTGTAGTTAGCGGGTTGGGCAAGGTGACGCAGGCATAAGAGGTGAAAAAAAGGAAAAGCAAAAATAAGCACAACCTCTTTATCAGATCTCCAAGTTTCATTATTTTTTACTCCTCATAAAAAATTTTATAACTTTTCTGGGCAAATACATTTTAAGATCGCCGATAACCTCTTGACTACTTTCTTAGATTTTCTTTCAACCTCTCCGCTTTTTATGTCTTTTATTATTCTTTTTTCTATTTCTTTAACTTTCTTTTTTCTTTCTCCTTCTGGGTAGTTGTCTAAACATTTTATAGACCCTTTACTTTCCACCACATCTCTTTCTAAATCTAAATATTCAACTTTCTCAGGTGAAACTGTTATATTTTCTGCTATGTTGAAATACCTTCTAATAACATTGTAATTTCTATCAAAAAACTCAATGGTGGTATATCCTTCCTTTTTTGGAGACGCATAAAGAAGAGCAAATCTCACACCTTCTATTTTCTTTGGGAATTGCGAGGTGTGAATGTAGAAGACATACTCTTGGTCTATTTTAGCTAAAGGGATGATTTTTGCAGTTATGCGCCTGCCGTTCAACTTTTTGTGAATTAGTGTGGCCATGCTCTTACCTTTTTTAGGGCTGTGGAGCATATCCTTTATCGCGCCTTTTTCCTTTCACAAACCTTTCTATAAAATTCCAACAATGCTTCCATGCTTTTTAAATCAACCCATTCGTCCGCCGCATGCTCGTTTTCCCCGCGTGTTCCTGCGATTAATATGGGGATGCCTAAAGCGGCCAATGCATTTTCGTCGCCAGGGCTATGGCCTATAACCAGCTCAGGGCTTTCAATCAAATTTAAAACCTCTTCAATCTCTTCCCTTTTTGTTAAATAAGGCATTAAGTATGGGGTTTTTCTCTTTGCTATTTCCCATCTGTCAAAAATTTTCAACTCCTTCTCCCACTCCCGCTGCTCAGGATGGATAAGTAGCGAGAGTTTCATCGCTATTTTTTCAGGGTTGCTTAATCCTTTCTTAATTAATCTAATGTCCTCTATTCTCATCTTCAATTGCGGGTTTCTCATCTTATCTCTAATGGAACATAACCAGTCCAGCCAACTATCGCTCGCTATTGCTCCATGGCCGCCGCCCAAATATTTTTCTACTTCCACCACCACCCTTCCATATCTCCCTATCCCTACAACAGGCAGGCCGCCGTTTTTTTCAGGTGTGTTGCCTGCTTCTGCAGAAATAATAAGTTCTATGTCTCTAAAAAACTCTTTGTTCTCTACCGCTTTCCACCCTCCTTCGCTTATTTCCTCTTCATCTACTGTAAAAAGTATTGCAATATCCTTTTCTTCAGCCAGCGCCATTATTACCGCGATGCCACCCTTCATATCCCATGTCCCAAGCCCATATGCTTTCCCTCCTTCAATTGTTAATTTATAAGGGTCTTTTGTCCATCCTTCCACTGGCTCTACTGTGTCCAAATGTCCAAAAAAGCATACCTTTGGCTTTCCTTTCTTTGCAAAAATATTATATCTCTCCTGCCCTTCCAAGTGCTGCCTCTCCACCGAGTACCCTCTTTCTTCGAGCCAGTTGCTCACAAAATCACATATCCTTTTCTCCTTTCCGCTGGGCGAGGGTATTTCTACCAATTTTTTAAGTATCTCTACCGCCCTCATTTTATCCCTGCATGTATTCTAACCCTTCTTTCGCACTTTTTATTAATAACTTTTTGTCTTTAATCGCAGGGCCCTCGTGGAGGAAGGAGAAATAGTATGCGAGCCCTACTATCAGTTCATTGGCTTTTTGCAACCGCTGCAGGGAAGGAAGCATATCTGCGATACGCACTTCCACGCTCATGGCACAATCCTCATCTGCATGATCTGGCCTTGGCCTCACCAGCCAATATACTTGGTGGGGATGAAGAATCTCCCATTTCTGGTGCGCTTTATACTCCTCCCACACTGTATCCATCAACTTGTCCTCTAAAAAGAGTTTGACCGTTTCGCTTACTTCTCTCAATTCTTCATAATAATGCTCTGGCGAGTAAAGGAAAGGCCCTTGTACTAAAGAAGGGGGCAAGTACCTTGCCATATAAGGATAGATTATCTCTAAGCGCGAGGATTGGGAGGGGAGGATTAGGCGTGAGTGGTTGGCGCTATAGTTTATGTTCATATATGCGCAGGCGCGTCTATACCATTCTTCATTGGGCATTTCAGGAGAGGCGCTCAGCATCTCTGTTAATAGCGGTTGGGCGATGCGCAGATGGTTGTAAAATTTAAGCGCGCTTTCGCTGTCTGCAAATCCCACCACTATTTGGAAGGACGCTACTCTCTTTAGCCCCTCTGCAAAAGAGCGGGAAAAAGCAACACTCCTATAGTAAATTATCCTATCCTTTTCAGCGCCTTCTAAGAGGGCCTCCCTTCTTATTTCTATTCCCTCATCTTTAGCAATTCTAAATAGCGCCTTTTCATCTTCTGCTAACCTTTCATTTAATTCCTTTAATGAGCGCGCTTTGGAGATGTTTAGTTCAACCATCCTATCTTTATTTACTTCGGGAACTACCTCTAAGCCAGCCGCTCTGGCCTTTTCAATAAGCACTTCAGCCGCGCACTTGCCGTTTTTAGCATAAACGCCATACTCTGCTTCATTGCTGAATTTTACAGGCCCGCGGCAGCCGCGCTTTTTGATATGCATGGCTAAGCGTATTCTTTTTGACATGAGTTATTTGTGTTCAAAAATGTTTAAATATCTGTTTAACAAAATCGCTCACAAAAGGTTTTAAACAATCGCACTAAAATAATTATCATGCCTTCTTTTGAGGAAATGCTCTCTAAGAAGACCGTATTCGAGAACATCTCTGTACTTTCCCCTCATTATATCCCAAAGGAGTTGCCTTTTAGGGAATCGCACATAAAAGAGATAATGTTTGTGGTCTCTCCTGCTTTGCGTGGCCAGAAGCCGCGCAACCTTATTATTTATGGAAAAACAGGCACCGGAAAGACATGCACTGTTAAAAAAGTGCAGCAGGAATTTAACGCCTTCGCCTCTTCTAAGCCCTCCCGCATTCATTATATTAACTGCAGAATCTACAATTCCCGCTATAGGATTATGCAAAAATTGCTGAAATTTTATGTGAAAGAGTTGGAAAAATCTGGTTTTGGCCTCCCCTTCTTATATGAAAAACTTATAGAAACTTTGGAGGGAGGGGAGCAAATTGTTGTGGTTTTAGATGAGATTGATATGACCAAAGATTTAGATGATTTGGTTTATACCCTCACGCGCGCCAATGATGAGGCGATAAGGGGAGGGGTGAGCATTATAGGGATCTCTAATAAGCTTTCTTTTAAAGAATCTTTAGACCCGCGCAGTAAAAGTTCTCTCTATGAGACCGAAATGATTTTCCAGCCCTACACTGCAGAGCAGTTAAGAAAAATTTTAGAACAGCGCGTGAGAGAAGGGTTTGTGGAAGGAGCGGTGGATCAATCTGCCATAAATCTAGCCGCCGCGATTACTTCTCAAGAGTCGGGTGACGCCCGCTACGCGCTTAAACTCATCATGAAGGCGGGCGAGATTGCGGACCAGGAGGGAAAGAGCAAGGTGACAGATGAAGAGGTGGAGAGCGCGCGCATGCGTGTTGAATTAGATATAACAAAAGAAACCATTAACACCTTGCCCGCTATGCATCAAATAGTGCTTTACGCAATAGCGCGGCTTACAGATAAGGGAAGTAAATATGCGCGCTTGGATGGTGAGTTTAACGGCGTGCTCTTCTCTGGAGAGGTTTATGAAGAGTATGTTTCGCTCTGCAGAGCGTTAAAGAAAAAGCCCCGCACCTCGCGTTGGTATAAAGAATACTTAAACGACCTTGAGGTGTTAGGGCTTATTACCACCACCCCCAGCGGCAAGGGGGTGCGCGGCCAGACCACCTTAATTAGATTAGGCCCTTCTGCAGATACCGTTATGTCTGTTCTTAAGGATAGTTTGCTTTAATCCATGCTTTTTTTGAACATCACAAAGAGCACTACCAACGCAAGCGCCCCTATTCCTAACACCAACAGCGCTACATTTTCCAATCCTTTATCTATATTGCTTTTGAGAGGCGCGGTGTAGATGTCCAAGGGCTGACCAGCGCTTTCCTCTACTGCCGCCACTCTGCCCTCTTCTCTTGCAGCTTCCTTTTCTGCGGTTTCTTGCTCGCTGGCGCTACTTTCCCCTTCTGCATAAACCTTCTCTCTTGGCGCCACCTCTTCTTTTTGGGGTCCTTTTTGACAGGTGGGTTCAGGTGGGCAGAAGTTGGGGTGGAGCATCTGCATACAAAGCCCCCCTCTCTCTGAAGGCGGCTTGTTCAGGTCGCATTCTTCTACCACGCCATCTGGCCTGTAAAATATATAATAACTTTCATTCACCACTAAGCGCACAATGTTGCCGTTGCATATATAAGTGTCTCCCTGGGCGCACAACTCCTGCGCTTTAGTTTCTGCAAACTGCTTGCCGCCATCTCCTGAGCGCACCACAGGGCCGCCTAAATGGTATGCATAAACATTACCTACTAACAATACTAACATAACCACCAAAAACCACATAATATGTTTTGTGTCTTGATGTTTTTAAAAAGGTTTTGGCGGGTTTTGGGAAATGAACTGTGTAAATGTTTAAATAACCACCCCTAAGTATATACTTAGAGTTCCTTAGTTTATACTAAGGAATTATATGTGAGGTGAACGGGATGAAAATAAATCTGGAAAAAGAGGGTTTTGAGGAAGTGAAAAGTGAGGAAGGAAAGGGAGAAGAGGAAAAAAATAGGCCTGATTTTAGGGTGGTGCAGCCAGACAGGGATAAAGAGGGGAATACTGTTTATGTAACAGTGGGGAGCATGTGGAAGAATGTAAGCAAAAACGGTAATGAATTTTATACTCTGAGAATAGGAAATCTCAAACTTCTTGTTTTTCCCAATAAGAAGGAGTGATTTTTATGTATAAGGATTTGGAAGATCTGCCTGGCATAGGGGAAGTGACTGCAGAGAAGTTGAGGACAGCGGGCTTTACAAGTGTGGACAGCATCGCCGCTGCCTCTCCTCACGAGATTTCAGAGGCAGGGGAAATGAGTATAGATGCGGCGAAGAAAGCGATAGAAGCGGCTAAAAGTGCGGTAGAGACCGAATTTGAAACTGCGGATAGGGTGTTTGAAAGGAGAAAAGAGATACATAGGATAACTACCGGTTCTAAAGCGTTGGATGAATTGTTAGGCGGGGGGATTGAAACAATGGCTATCACTGAAATGTATGGGCGTTTTTCCAGCGGTAAAAGCCAGTTGGGCTTTCAACTCTCGGTAAATGTGCAAAAGGACCCTTCAGAAGGCGGTTTGGGGGGAGGGGTGCTTTTTATAGATACTGAAGCAACCTTCCGTCCAGAGCGTATAGCGCAGTTGGCAGAAGCGCAGGGGATGGACCCGCAAGAGGTTTTAAAAAATATTCATGTAGCAAGGGCAGAAAACAGCGACCATCAGATAATCCTATTAGAAAAAAGCGAGGAGATTATTAAGAGCAATAATATTAAACTCATTGTTATTGACTCCCTTACCTCTCATTTTAGGGCTGACTATGTAGGAAGGGGGGCATTGGGCGAAAGACAGCAAAAGCTTAACAGACATGTTCATTTCCTTCAGAAACTTACCGATAAATACAATCTTGCTGCCTATGTTACCAATCAAGTTATGGATAATCCGGGCGTTCTTTTTGGAGACCCAACTACGCCCATAGGCGGCCATGTCCTTGCACACATGTCCACCTACCGCCTCTATGTGCGGAAGGGAAAAGGGGAGAAAAGGATTGCGCGCTTGGTAGATTCCCCCAACCTTCCTGAGGGAGAGGCGGTTTTCAAAGTGACTGCGAAGGGCATCTCTGACTGATTGCTAACTTTTTTATTTATATTCTCTGTTTTTCTTTTGAGGTGTTTATTTTGGAGCGCATAAAAACAGGGATTGCAGGTTTAGATGAAATGATTAAGGGGGGTATCCCTTTAGGGAGGCATATCGCTCTTTATGGTGGGCCTGGTTGCGGAAAAACTTCTTTCTGCTTTGAGTATCTTTATAGAGGCGCGGAGAACGGGGAGCCGGGGCTTTATATTAGTTTAGAGGAAACACCTGAAGATATTATAGAGAATATGAAAAGCACTTTTCCCCTTTTTACGCGCACCCAGGAATTTATAGATAATAAACTTTTGGAGATAGTAAAACCTGATAAGTTGCAGTTAGAGGAGGTTGCCAATCTCTTAGAAGAGCGCTTGACTAATGCGGGATTGAAAAGGGCGGTGATTGACTCTGCCACTATGATTAGATTATCTTTCGGAGATGTGGCCGAGTACCGCCAAACCCTTTTTGAGTTCCTCTCTTTATTGAGAAATTTAGATGTTACCACCATAACTACTGTGGAGGCGAGCGCTGCGCGCAGGGATGAAATGACTTATGATATTGAGCATTTTGTGATGGATGGGATTATTAATTTGTACAATTTGGACAGAGGGGATCACAGGGTGCGCGCTCTTGAAGTTATGAAAATGAGAGGGACCGACCATTCGCGCGATTTGGTACCTTTCAAGGTTACTCCGCAGGGCATAAAAGTTTATGTGGGGGAGAAGGTTTTCTAATTTCCTCTGATGAGCACACTTCCTCTTACACCTGCGGGGTACTCATACCATAATCTTGCGTCTATCTTCACCTCTCCCAAGGATATGCTGAAGGATATTCCGCCACCTCCCCCAAAGCCGTTTTCATAACTTCCTCTCAATAGCAAGGAGGGGACAAATTCATTATCTATTATAGGAATAGTTAAACCTCCATATCCTCTCATTTCTAATTCTCTTGTTTCCGCAGTAAAGCGCTCTGCGTTTTCAACAAACTCTAAGCGCCTCCACACCGCCACTGTTGTTTCTATCTCCAAAGGTTTTTCAAACAACCATGGAATGTTGCCCAATACTGTGGCGGTAAGCGGGTATTGCGGGTCTATTCCCCATATCCCGTAAAACTCTAAATGAGGGGATTGGTAGATGAGCGCCACCCTTCCTCCTGGCCTTACATATCCGCGAGGGTTTTCCTTGCTCAGATAGGAAACATTCTCTCTTACATATTCTATTTCCGCCATCGGGCTGAGAAGTATGCGGTGCTCGCCTATTGCAATGCCTGCCGCAGGCCCTGCTGCCGCGCGGAAAATTCGCAATTGCGCATCTCCCTGCATGTTTTCTATCCTTTCATAAGTATGGCCTGCAGCAAACCCAACTCCTAATAAAAATTGTTTTGAGAGTTTAAATCCTAAAATCCCATATCCAAAATATGCTGGTGCTATGGCGTTAATAACAAAGCCGGCGCTTGTCCTCTCTTCTTGCCTTTCTCTCCTTTCAACCACTCTCTCCCTCACTACTCTCTCCCTTACCACCCTTTCTCTAATAATCTGTTCTCTTACAATTTGAGGTTCTCTTTCTTCCAGCGGTCTTACTTCTATTATTTCTAAGAAACCGTTGGGCTTTCTAAAAACGATTTTTCCCCTGCTTTTTATCTCAATCTCTCCCTCTATAGGTGTCCCTATTAGTAAGGTGAAGTTGTTCCTTGCAGCCCTGTTGCTCCTTTCCACCACTTCCGAGGTATAGGGGGAAGGTCGCGAAACCCCTCTTATGCTCCTTTCCACCTTTCCTCCTTCGCTTTCCACCTCTATCTTTAATTCTTTTTCCTCTTCCAACTCTCTACAGTTAGCGTTGTTGGGGCATTTAAGAAGAGGATAAAACCTGAACTTTATTTTTGAGGGCTGGCTTACCACCAAGGTGGGAAACATCCTTCTCTCTACATTTATCGCATAACTCTCTATTATGTTCTCTTCGTCATATCTGTTTCTCAATTGAAAGGCAGGCGCCCCTTCAATCCTATAGGGCGTGCGCACTATTTCCTCTCTCTGCGGCTCTCTTCTTTGCGGTGGGGGTTGTGCTAAGGTGCTGTTTGTTAGCAGGACGGAGGAGAGTAAAGCGGCTCGCAGCCATTTTTTAACAGCCATAAAATAACATTCATTAGAACAATTTTAAATAATTACGCGTCTTTAACACAACATTTTTATATATAACCTACCACTTATAACAACATGAACGGACGGCACAAACCCACCCAACGCGGCTTTCCCATTCATTCTTCCCCTCCTGCAGATACCTCAACAACCCAGCGCACTTCTTCCATCTCTCGCTTCATGCTTTCTCCTTCCCCCTCTTCTATTTCGCTGGCGCCTTCTGTTATGGAGAGGTTGGGAGGGGAGGTGCGACTGCTTAATGTTCTCGCTGAACGAGGAATCATTTCTATAAACTGTCTTTTAGGGGAGGGTGGTTTTGGCGCTGTTTACAGAGGCAAAAAGGTTTTTAAGGTGGGTAAAAGAGATATACCTCAAGATGTGGCTATTAAGATAGTAGATGTTTTAAAAATTGCTGCTGGTCGTTCAGGAAAGGAAAGAGAAGAGGTCCTGCAAAAAGCCCATAAGTATGCACAAACTGAAATTGAAGCAGCGCTCAAAATAAACAGTCCTTACATGGCGCAACTGTTTGACTGTTTTTACTTAGATGGCCGCTATGTGCTTATTATGGAATATGTGGATGGGAGAACATTAGAGGATATTTTAGAGGAGAGGGGCGCTTTTAGGTGGGGTGAAATAAAGCAGTGGGTGCTGCAGTTGTGCGAGGCAGTGAGAGCAGTGCACGAAGCAAACCTTGTTCACCGCGATATAAAGCCCTCTAACATCATTATTACACGCGGCGCGGTAAAACTTTTAGATTTTGGTATCGCTACGAGGTTGGAAGAGAGGGATGTGAAAACCACTGCGTCGGTTGGCACACCTGCATATTCTTCCCCAGAACAAAGCTTTAATCGCGTTTCTCGGAAATCAGATGTGTGGTCTATAGGTGCAACCTTGGCAGAGCTTTTGATGGGTATGGAGACATTTGAATCCTTCTCTAACTCTCTTCAGATGCATAAATTTGGCATGTTTCCTAAACCTAACATAAAGGATTTTGTTCCTGATTTAGAGGACAGCGTGGCTGAACTTATCTCTGCATGTTTGGAAAAGGATGTGGAAAAGCGCATTTCTTTAGATGAGTTGATAGAACGCATTAAAAACAGCGATGAGGCGGCTGTAAGCTTGGCCCCTACCCTTTTAGATCCTTCTTTAGAATCTTCTCCAACCCCCAAACCGCAACCGCTTTCTTCCAAACCCCTCAGGTTTAAACTGGTTTCTTCTCTTGCCTCTTTGCTTATAGCAGCGGGCGCTGGTGTTTCTTATTACTTTTTCAATAAGCGAACAAGGGAAGCACCTTCTGTAAAAACTTCCTTGGTAGAAGTTGCTTCTTCTCAAAAGAGCGTTGGGGAAGGGAAGGCAGCCCAACAAACTAAAGAAAGCGCGGAAGTTGAGCAGAATGCGCAGAAAAGGGTGGAAGAGGAGGTGGTGTTTGTGGTGGAGCCAAAAGGGGCTGAAATCTTTTCTCCTGAAGGTGCCCTTCTCTGCGTTGCTTTTGAAGGTAGGTGTGTGCTTAAGAATCCTCCCAATGAAGTTTATGTGAGGAAAGCGGGGTATGTGGAGCAAAAGGTGGGGGTGGACGGCAATATTGTAGAAGTTTCGCTTTTACGCCGTCAAAGAACCTCTCCTCGCCCCACCACTCGCCGCCTTAAGAGAGCGCGCTTAAAAAGGGTGGAAGAGAGAGCGGTTGTTCGCAGAGCGCGGCAGGAAGAGAAGGTTAGCCGTTCCCCGCCGCCAGCCGACGAGAGCCGCAGGAGGCCTGTCCCTCCTTCTCATGATGAGGAGGCCTTTTTCTTAGGAACCGGTGAATAATCTATTGGCACCTCTTGGTTTGCTGGTTGCACACCTCCCCATAAACGCAGTCGCTGTCGTCATCGCAGAAGCCGGTTTTTGCTTTGCAATAGTTATTGCTGTCGCATATCTGCCACCAACCGCAGTCCTCATCTACATTACACCTTCCTCTCTGCGGCACGCACACTCTTTCCTCTGAGCAGTACTCCCATGGGTCGCATTGATTATCTCTTTCACAGAAGCCGGTGCGCACCTTGCACTTTCTGCTTGCCTGGTCGCAGTACTGCCACTCCTCGCAATCGCCATCATTTATACAAAAACCTTTTTTAGGAACGCAGTAGTTGGTTTGGTTGTTGCACACCTGCCAACTCTCACAATCCCTATCCACATTACATCTTCCTTCCAATGGTTCGCATCTCTTAGTATCTAAATTACAACTCTCCCAACTATTGCAGTCCAAATCGCTTTGGCAGAAGCCCGGCGCTGTCACACATCTGTGCACCTCATCATCGCACACCTCAAAAGGCCTGTTGCATTGGGCATCATTATCACAAAAGCCCGGCGCTGCCCTACAATAGTTTTCTCTATCGCACACCTGCCAACTCTCACAGTCGCTATCTTCTCTGCACCTCCCTTCCTCAAACACACATCTGTTGCTCTCTAAATCACACACTTTTAACTGGTCCTCTTCTTTGCATTGCACATCGCTGTCACAAAATCCTTTTTTGGGCTTACAAACCCCTTCTTTGCTATCGCAGTACTGCCATCCTTGACAATCTGCATCTTTAGAACAGCCAGTGCCTACGCAACCCATAACAAAAAGCGCTAAAAACGGTATGATGAGCAGCAAGCGTTTCATGATTTATTTTATGGGTGGAAGCGTTTAAAATGCTCTCCTTTTTATTCAGTTGCGGTTG
>JALWZW010000073.1 GCA_026992595.1 Microcaldota archaeon
TCACTAAATAAGCCCTTAAAGCGTCCAAATCCCCTTTTGGGCAGATTCTAATAAGTTTTCTAATAATGCCTGTCAAATGGTGATAAATAGCCCTTAAAAACAATTCTTCGCCTTGCCAGCGAGTGGAGAGAGAAGAAAAAGAAAATTTATAAGGGGTGCTTGAAAGCAGTTCCATCATTCCGCTAAGACCTCTGCACCTGATTAACTCAGAATAGGAGGAAGGTTCAAGAAGTTGGGAGCGCATAACGGCTATGCGCGCATTCATATAGCCATATTTGACAGCCCTGCTCTCTATAGCAATCATAACCCCAACTCCTTAAGCACCATTCTGCGCAAGAGGTCTTCTTTCTCTTCCATCAGTGCGCTAAAGGTGAAAAGCAGTCGCACGCCCTCTTTCTCCGCAACCAAGCCCACATCATCTTTCAAATCTTCCTTTACCTTAAAGCCCTTGAGATGCTTGCGGTCGCCCTTTGCAACATGCAACACTGCTTCTTTCCCCAATTCTTTCACCGCTCTTTCCGCAGCATTTTTAAGGAACTGCACATACTCTTTGCTTTTCCTGAATTTTTCTGCACCCTTTTTAATCTTCTCAAAAGCGCTTTCAAGCGCGCGCTCCCTGCCCGCTGCCTCAATCTTCCTTGCCTCTAAAGAAGCCCAAGAGAGGCGCTCCCGCCTCAGCGCCTCTGCTTCCTTTGCCGCTTTCTCCTGCGCCTCCTTGACAAGCGCTTCTTCTTTTCTCTTCGCCTCTGCCAAAATCTCTTGTGCCTCTTTTTCAGCCCCTGTAACAATCTGTTCGGCCTCTTTCCGCCCTCTCTCTAATAAAGAAGAATGGAGATTAGAGAGATCCATTAGCCACCTCCTAAGGAACTGGCAAGCAAGAAGGCGATAATGAAGCCGAACAGCGCAATAACTTCAGGCAAAGCAATGTAAATAATCACTTTGCTCTCCAATTCAGGCCTCTCAGCAACCATGCCCATTGCAGAGGAACCTAAAGCGCTTTGAGACCAAGCGGCTGCCAAAGCACTTATACCCATCACTAAACCAGCCGAAAGAGCAATAATCCCTTCCGGACCACCAACAACCAAACCTTCTGCTGCTTTATCTACTGCCATTCATTCACCTCCAAAAGGTTTAAACTTCCTTCCACCGCCATGCAGAAACTTGGAGGAGAATTCAATAAGGTTTAAACGCCCTCCTTGAATAAGCGCTTCAAACATGGCGATGAAAGCGTTAATAGAATGTAAAATAAAGAATAGGGGCAGGAAGATTATTGCAAGAATGCCCTTTTCAGGTAAAGGCGTGAAAAACTCATTTATAAGTTCTGCCAAAACCACACCCACAATACCCACTGCAGCAATACGAGTATATGAGAGAATGTTTCCTATTAAACCAGGGATTTCAATAATCCCAACCAATTTCTCGGTTGCGCCTAACACAATAACAGAAGGCACAATAACGCCCAACCCTGCTAAAAATAAGTCATTTATATTCATAGCAGCGCCTGCCACTGCGATAACTAAACCAAAATCAATACCTAACCATGCGATTTTTGCAAGCGCATGTTTTATATGGCCATGGCGCCATGCAGAGTAGGCGCCTAAGATAAAGCCCACCGCCAAATGAATAGCGCCAACAAGCGCAGTGCCTGCTAACAAAAGCATAACCTCATCAACGCGGTGGAAACCATAATATAAGGGCTTCTTAGGCGCCTCTAACAATCCCCACTTCTCCAAAATCTCCAAAAGATGAAGGTGGGTCATGCCTGCAAATTCATCAAACGCAATCCCTACCAGCATGGTGGGAAAAGCGGACAGGAACCAGATTTTTCCCACATTGTGCATAACGCCCTTTTTGAATTTTTTCATAAGGGCAGAACCTATGAGCAAAGAGATAACACCATAAACAAAATCACCCACAATAAGCGCAAAAAGAATAGGAAGACCGATATAATAGAAGAAAGTGGGGTCTAAATCGTGGTAGGAAGGCATAGTGTAACTTTCAGTAATAAATTGGAAATACTTAGAATTGCCTTTGTTTTCCAACAAAATAGGAGGGTCATCTTTGGGCTTTTCTTCCACCTCCAAATAAGCACCTGCCCTTTCGCAAACCTCTTTCACGCGCGCCAAATTTTTGGCAGGCACCCAACCTTCTATAAAATAGAAATGAGCGGTCTCCCCAAATTTTACCGCGATACTCATTTTCTTTGCTTCTTGCTCCAACGCCTTTATAACCCCATCTAAATTATGCAGGGAGCGTTTTAGGCCTGCTATCTCACCCTCCACCTCTTCCAACCTCTTTTGGAGAGAGAGCAGTTGTGCGCGCGCCTCTTTTAAATCCTGCGCAGGGTTGGAAAGAGGGAAAGAAAGCTCCTTAAAGCGGCGGGAGGAGAGGAAAGAGGAGAGCGCCTTTTCATCTTTATAAATAATTATTTTCACCTCCTTTCCTCCTATCAACACCTCTCCCCTAGCTTCCTCACTTCCCTCTCTCTCCCCAACCACTCCTTCCAAATAGCCAACCTTGTACTTAAGCCCTGCAGGCAAGTTTGCCAAATCCACATCTTCGCCTATCCCTTCTAAAACAGCCACCCTCTCTTTAAGCTTTGCTATTTGCTCCTCTAAGCGCTTGCGCTCTTCTAAAAGCGCAAAGGCGCGTTCAAAATTAATGCTCCTCGCCGCCTTTAACGCCTCCTCAGCGCTCAGCGCATCAGAAGACGGAAGGTCAAGCGCCTTTTTTAACCCCCTTAATTTAACCAAAAGAGAAGATAAATCATCAAACCCGCTTAAAGGCCTGCTTTTGCTTTCCAAAGAACTTTCCCTTATTTCTACCGTTTTTAAGCTATGGAGAGCGTTCACGAGCGCAGGGGCGCGCTCTTTTTGGCAAACAATGCTAACCTTTTTCATTTTTGCAGGAAACAACATCCCATCCCTCAATCAGCAAAAAGCGTTTTGAGCAGTTTTTCCACCGCCTTATCGCTCAGCGTTTTTTTAGCATAACCCTCTGCCTTTCTCTCCGCTTTTTTAAGAATAGCGGCAACTTCGCGTTCCACTTTCTTTCTTTCCTCTGCAATAATGCGCTCATGCTCCCTTTCCGCTTTCTCCTCTGCTTCTTCCTCTATTTTAAGCGCCCTTTCCCGCGCCTTTTTCAAAATTTCCTCTCTTTTTCTTTTAGCATCCTCAATAAGGGCGTCATGCTGGGATTCGGCTGCCCGGATTTTTTCTATAATTTGCGAAAGAGGCATGAAAACACCGATGCCAAAAACCATATAAAACAAAAACCTTTAAAAAGATGCCGCAAGCCCAACACCATGCTTTTTAAAAACCTATAATATACTTTTTAAAAACAAATTACAGCAATATAGCGTAGGTCGGTTTTTATGGGTGCGTATAAATATATTCAGGAGACCATTCAAGAGCAATATAAAGAGAGAGGAGAGGAGTTTAAAAGGAAAATTGTGGAATGGAGAAGGGAGAACGCGATAACGCGCATAGAACACCCCACCAACCTTCCGCGCGCAAGGAGATTAGGGTATAAAGCAAAGCAGGGCTACATAGTGGTGCGGGTGAGAGTGGGCAAAGGGCGCAGAGCAAGGCCCAAACCCAAAGGCGGCAGGAAGCAAAAACACAACTACATCTATGTTCAGCCCCAAATCTCCCACCAAGCAATTGCAGAGCAAAGGGCCAACAGAGTTTATAAAAATTTAGAGGTGCTCGGCTCTTATTGGGTGGGAGAGGACGGCAACTATAAATTCTTTGAGGTGGTTTTGGCAGACCCTGAAAAGGCAACAGTCACCCATCAGGCGGTGCGCAGGCGAGGGCGCGCCTTTAGAGGGCTCACTTCCAGCGGAAATTCACGCACTCCCAGCAAGAAGAAAACGCCCAATAAGAAAAGGAGGAGGAAGGCGAAGGAGAAAAAGCCCTATCCTAAGCAGCCCTTAAAACCGCCATTAGCCGAGTGATGGCGTGTATGATGTGGTAGCGCTTAAAGAGGCGGAAAAGGTTAAAGAGCGCTTAGAATGGCCAATAGCAGCATTGGAAGAGGTCAAAGTAGTTAAAGCAAGGGATGTAGGCAAAGCGCTTAAGTATAGAGGGAGCAGAACACTAATTTTATTAGAAGAATGGAAAGCAGAAGAGGGCGCGCTAAAGTTGTTTGCAGAGAGGAAAAAGGCGTGCTTCCTGCTCCCATTAGCACCGCTTTTTAGGGAAAAAGGGGTAAGAAGGGCAAAGATTATAAGAGAGTATCGCGGCTTTCTGAAAATGTGCAACAAACATGGCGCTTTTTATTCGCTTAACACCCTTGCTGAAAAAGAAGAAGAGTTAAGAAGCCCTGAAGAGAGGTGCGCTTTAGGGCTTTTGTTAGGACTGAATAGGGGGCAGGCAAAATTTTCGCTTAAAATGGTGGAGCACTATTTAAAGCGCGCCCCTCAGCACTAATACCTCTCCTTTTTAACGCTGCTCCTCCTCTTCGCTTTAGAGTGCGCCCTGCCGCTTTTTATTTTAGAGGGAAGTTCGCTTTCCAACGCCTCAATCTCCGCCTCCTCTTCAAACGCCCTTTTGGTCTCTTCAGGAAGTGTTATCCAACTTCTTTCCACTGCCACATCTTTTGTGGAATGGACAGCATAGACGAGCGCAGCCACCCGCTCGCTCACATTGCGCGGAAGGAGGACCGTTTCCCGCATAAGGTTTTCAGCGAGAAGGGTTTCCGCCTCCCTTATCTCATCCACCTTAAACCCTCTCTCTTTAAGCCATTCCACCGCTTCTTTATGAAATTTCATCTAACCACCTCATAAGCAGGCGAACACCAAAGCCGGTTGCGCCTTTGGAAAGATAGGGGTGAGAGTTGGAGGAGAGCCAGGCGGTGCCTGCAATATCTATATGCGCCCATTTTCCTTCCACAAATTCGCTTAAAAAGGCGGCAGCGGTTGCAGAGCCCGCCTCCACTGTTTCAGAGATGTTTTTAAGGTCTGCAAAATCTGATTTCATCATCTCGCCATACTCTTTCCACAAAGGCATGGGCCAAAGGCGCTCATGCTCCCTCTCCCCTGCCTTTATAAGCGCGTTTTGAAGTTTTTTGTTATTGGCAAAGATGCCTGCCGCATGTCTGCCCAGCGCAACCACCATAGCGCCTGTTAAGGTCGCTAAATCCACAATATAATCAGGGTTCTTTTCGCTTGCAAAGGAGAGCGCGTCAGCCAAAATAAGCCGCCCCTCTGCATCGGTATTTAAAACCTCCACCGTTTTTCCATTCCTTATCCTTATTATATCGCCCGGTTTTTGCGCCCTTCCGCCTGGCACATTTTCTGCAAAGGGAAGGAGCACGCGCAAGTGAGCATCGCACTTAAGAGAAGCGGCGCCAAAAAGCGCAGAGGCAACCGCAATAGCACCGCACTTGTCATACTTCATCTCATGTAAATTTTTAGAAGGTTTTAATGAAATGCCGCCTGTATCAAAGGTGATGCCTTTGCCCACCAAGCACACTTCAGGCCCCCTGCCCTTATACTCCATTTCCACCAACAGAGGGGGGTTGGCGCTTCCCTTTCCCACCGCCAAAATACCCCCCATCTTCATCCGCTCTAAATCCCGCGCGCTGTAAACCTTAATTTTTATCCCTAATTTTTTGCAGCGCTTTTTCAACTCCTCTGCGATAAATTGAGGGGTGGCAACATTGGAAGGGTGTTCTGCAAGCCACCTCGCATAATTTTGCGCCTCTGCTCTTTTTTTATGCTCTTCCACACTATCGCAGGTGAAAGCCACTGCCTTTAAGCGGTGTTTTGGCTTTTTAAAATCTGAATAAGAGTGGAGAGCGAGAAGAGCGCCTTCCACCACTTCGGGCGCATCGCATTTAAAGCAGAGGGAACGCGCCCTTCTTCTAAACGCCTCTTTCACACCATAGCCGCCCAACCTCCGCATTCCCTCAGCGCCTTTTTCCACTGCAATCCTCACAGTGCGCTTATCCACCACTTCAACAACGCCCTCTTCCCCTTTGCCAACTTCAACCACCACATCAAAACCTGAAGCGCTCTTAACCTTCTTAATCTGCATGCTTAATGTTCTCTGCTAAAGTTTAAGTGTTTAACTAAAAAAATTAGGAGAAGGTAAAAAGCCCTTAAAACCTTAATCTCACAGCCGCACCAACCACCCACTGCGTTCTTTCTCGGTCCGCAGGGGAAAGAGCCCGCCACTGCCAATCGCTCCAATCCCTAAAAATACCCCATTGCTGAGAAGCACCCAGCGTGGACGCGGTAGGGTCAACAGAAGAAAGAATAAAGCCCAAATCTCTATTCCTTCCAAACCCGAAACCTAAAGCAAGCTCAAAATTGTTAGAGCGGAAGCCAGCGCTTGCACCTATCCTTAGCCCTACTCTTGTCTCCTCAACTCCGCCCCGGCCTTGCAACACTCTTCTCATCCTTTCTGGAGTAATAAATGCGCCAACCCTCCAAACGCCTTCGCGCCCCACAAACCTTCCAAAAGTTCCCAACTCTAATCTAGCGGTCACTGCAAGTTCTTCCCTACCTTCACCCCATGCACCCCTTCCAGCAAGTTCTGCACCAACAACAGTCCTTGTGCGAGCCCACTGTACCCCTACTCTGCCTGACAGTTCCTCTTTCCCTACCAGACCTTCTAAATTGTCATATTGGGCATAACCATATAAATACACGGGCTTTCCTCTATACTCATCAACCTTTACCAAAACTCCACCATAAGCGGTAAAGCCACTGCCGTCAGGATGGAAAAGAAGAAGGGCGCCTCCACCCCCTCTTAAAGCAAATGTTGGCGTTCTTTCTTCTATCCAGCGCCCCTGCCTACTATCATACCTTCTCCTTACCCGCGAGGTTTCAATCGCCAATTCGACAGCAGGAAGCATTAAATAGGAGAGGGGAACCCCTCTTTCCCCTACCTGCGCAGGAAGGATAACCAATTTTCCAGCCACTTCAATTAGCGTGTCGCCAGAGGTGAAGAGGAGCGAAGCGCCGGCCGAACCGCTTAAATAATCGCGGTCCTCCTCCCCTATATTTAACCTAATCCTCCTACCTTGGCCCACCGCCACAATACGCTTCAAGGCGCCGCCCACCTCCCAATCCACCCGCAAAGCAAGGCGTTGCTGAGAGAGGCCTTGAAGGGCGCGGATAAATTCATCGCGCGCTGCTATTAAATCTGCATTGGTAGCGAGCATTTCATCTGTAGAAGTGGCCGCAAGCGCTTGGTATTTAGAAAGGAAGTTGTCTAAACGAGTAAGCGCATTATTTAAAGGTTGGCTGTTTTCCACCTCTAATGCCGCACCTGCTTTCCGAGCCCAATAAATAAGCAAAAGTTTTCCTAATAAATCAAACTCAGGATTAAAATCTGTGGTCCATCGCCACCTCCCCTCCTCTCTTGTGAGCCGCCCCCAATTAAACAGCACTTCAGCACCCACTGCCCATCCCGCTCTTCTCGCTTCATCTTCGCTCCAGCCGAAACCTTTTAAAAGGACAGTGGTGCGGCGCCTCACTTCATCAGCAACCTCTAATTGCCCCTGCCAAAAGTTAACATCGCTTAAATGATGCGCTCCGCCTGCCGCTCCCCAACCTTCTCTTTCTCCCACTCTTCTATATGCACCAGCAGCACCTCCACCTGCTGGCTCAGGTTGAATAGCAACCTCCCCCCCAAAAGTTGTTGCCACCTCTTCATCAACCTCCTCTTGAACAGACCCTGCGCGATAAATAGCGTTAGCAACACCACCCCCCAAACCTCTTCTTACCAAATAACCTAACGCTCTAAAGCGCGAACCCCTCTCAGTAACATCACCCCAAGCACCTGCCAGCACCTCTTCCCATGCCCTTTCCACCATATTTTGAGCAGGGATATCAGCACCTGAGGAAAAGATGGTGCGCTCAACATTTTGCACATTAACCGCTTCAGGCGTTCTCAACTCTCTTGCCATCACCAACCCTGCAACATTTCCACTCCTAAATCCTGCCAGTATGCCGTCCACAGAGGAAGGGTGAGGAAAGGCGCGAAGGGCATTCTCTTGTGCCTCCTCCAATGTCAAGGCAGAAAAGCGGAAAGCGGCTAAAATTTCCCCTGCGTTTTCTCTATAATGAGCGCCGTAAAAAACGCGATTTAGCCAGGTGGCAGTGGAATTAAAACCAGTAGCAACCTGAAAAGCAACCATACGCCCTCCTTCCAAGGGCTGGATCACCCACAACCTATAAGAACCTCTCCTCTGCCCATTTTCTCCCTGTTCCCAGTCCTGCCTTTCTAAAAGTAGATAGGACCTACCTCTATTGTCAGCAGCAGTCCCCACCACATTTACAAACATATTTAAATATGAAGAAGCGCGAGAATCATCAGTCACCCAGCGCCCGTCTTGCTGCCTAAATTCAACACCTTCTTCGTCGCGCTGCTCTTGTACCCTTACAGCCACCTGATCCACCTGAAAGAGCGCCGCATCTATCCCTGCAGCATCTGCTGTAGCTAAAATACCTCTTCGCACATCTAGCACCTCTCTTTGCTGGCGTTGCAACTCTTGCGTGGTTAGCACCCTGTCTTCAACAATCTGCAAAGAAAGGCGCGCCCTCTGATAAGGTGCGCTTCCCTGCACCTCTGCACTTCCGCCCCCTAACACCCGCGTGGTTGAGCGGCCTTCTCTTTCTTCAGTGGTGGCCTCAACACCCCCTCGCACATCTAAAGCAGTTAAAGGGGTGAAAGAGGGGTATCTATAAGAAAGGCGTTCAGAGAGCAATCTTATTAAAGTGCGTTCAACTTGGAGGGCAGAAACCAACTGCTCTCTTTGGGTCCAACTGGCAGGAATTGACACCCTTCCTCTAATGCGGCGTTCAATAGGGCGGATCCATTGGATAAAACGCTGCTGGTCCCCTAAAAGGTGGGTAACTGCAGTAGGTCGCCCCTGAGTAACATTGCGATTAAATTGAGGGGAAGAAGGAGGAGGGGCGCCTGCATAAAGGCGCGGCACGATGAAAGAAATAGAGGGGATTTCTACTATATCTAAAACAGGGCTTCTACGGGGTGCGAACGCATCATAATAGCGATATTCTGTGCTTGTAACATCCATCTCTCCTCTCCGGCGCACCCTTCTTTGAAGCCAATCCAATAAACTACTCTCCCTATTCCCTCCTGTCCCCAGCACCTCACGCTCCACTTCTTGAGGTAGTTGATCCAAAACTAAAGAAAGTTTGATTCTCCTTGCATAGGTAGATTGACCAAGACGGCCGTAATAAGTGGATAAAAGAGCGGCAATTCTTAAAGTAAAAGCAACAAATTGGCGCTCATCATCCACATAACCAAACAAAAGAGGAACAACCTTTGTTAAAAATTTGTTTGCAAGCCAATCATCCCTTGCCGCCAGCATTTCAACCGCAGTTCTTAGCGCTTCGCCTGCCTTGCCTGCAAATAAAGAGTAAGCGCGAGCAGAATAACGCTCTCCCTCTAATTCCCCTCTCGTGCCCTGCTCCCATTCATAAAGCGCGCCCAACCCTGCCAAAGTATAAAAGCCAATCCCCCTTCCCATAAAATCTAAACCTATCTCGCGCGCTGCCTGTGCACCCTTGTTTACAGCATGAATCATCTGATCAATGCGGTCTTCAGAGGAAGAAACCCTTCTTGTTCCAGAAACAACATCTTCATAAGTGAGAGAAAAACGAGAAACGCCATCACTTATAAAAGTTGCCAAAAACAAACTCTCGCCCAAACTGTCGCCAAACTTTTCTTTAAAACCTTCTTTAATCTCATCAACTTCTTCAGAAGAAAGAGAACTATCAGCAAGGGCAGCAAAGAATTGCGCTCTCATATTAAAGAGATTGGTAAAGAGATTATTAACATTAGTATCAAAGTTTTCTAAACCGCCTCTCTCTAAATAGTTGCGCAGGTCAGCAAAAACACCATAATCATAACCTCCTCCTCTATTTACTGTCGCTAGTTTATCTAAAATACGCAATACAAATCTTTTGGAAAATGGATGGCTAGGGAGTCGAGGCAATCTATCATCTTCTAAAATAGGCATGCGGCCTACCACAACCCCTGCCAAAATATTGGCCCAAGAATAGGCGTTCATCAAATCATATTCAGCCAAATCCTGCAGGCGCCTTTTATAATCTGCATCGCTCTCCCCCTGTTGGCGTTCCAGCGCCTCTCGAATAAAATATTCATCAATAAAATTAGCATTAATACCTAAATCTGCCTCTCTCCACACACGGTTTAAGCGTCTTCTAATCTTATTCATCCGCTCCCTAACAGCATCCTGAAGTTCTTGTATAGTGCGTCTTTCTTCCTGTTGTAAGGGTTGCTGCTGGCTGCCCACCCTTCTTTCTTCTCTAAAGCCAGGCCCTGCCATAGCCATATTTGGACAGGCGAGATTTAAATAAGTTTGCGCAGAGAGCGCTGCTAAAAAGAATGCCGCTCGCCTCTTAAACCGCTCCCACTTCTTCCCCCCAACCACACGCCTTAGGGCGTTTTTCATTTAAATCGCCTTTTTATAACAAATAAATATGTTATAGAAGGAGTTTAAAAATGTTTGCGAAGTAGCGTTTTAAAAAGTTAAAAGAGAAATAAGCGCATGGCAGCATTAAAAGGGCGGCTTAAGAGAGCGGTGCCCTCATTAAAAAGAGCAGAAAGGGAGAGGATAGGAGAGTTAATTATAGAAATAGCGGAAGAAAGGGACTGGGATAAAGAGAAGGAAGTGTTGGAAAGGTTGGGCTTCCCTCCTGCTTTTACAACCTTGCCGCTAATTGAGCCGCTGGTTTTAATTGCAGGGAGATTAAAACAGTTGGGCTTAGAGCGAGGGGAGCGGAAGAAGATAATAAGCGCGATTGTGGAAAAGGCGCTAAGTTTAAACGCAACCAGGGCTGCCTATATCACAAGCGCTGAGCGGATGGAAGAGGTAGATGCAGGACTGCTTATTGCAAGCGCCCTAAGAGATTGGGCGGAAATAGAAGCAAGAAGAGATTTGGCAGATAGAGAGCGGGAAAGAGAAGTGGTAGAAGGAATGTTAGAAGAAGCGCTCAGGTTAATAGAAAGCATGGAAGAGGAAGGGCGCATAAGAGCATGGGCTATTGCATTCTACCTGCTTAAAAACGCGGGAAAACACTCGCGCCGCTATTTTGAAAAACAAAAACTTACCACCCTACCGCAAACAGCAAAATGGATGGAGAAGAGATGGAGGGAATTAGAAG
>JALWZW010000074.1 GCA_026992595.1 Microcaldota archaeon
GTCCAGCACCCTTATAATATCCTCTTTTCTCTCTTTATCAATCTCATCAAGTATTATCACCGAATTACCTAAATTATCAAGCCCATGTTTAAGGAGTGTTAAAATTTCTAAAAAGCTCATTTCTTTTTTGTTTTTTTCTATACTTAGCGCAGGGTTTAAGGAAAGGGTGAAACTTCTCACAATTAGTTCTGTTTTCTCCAACAATCGTTTGAACTCTAGAACATGAGTTTGTTGGTAAAGGTAATAGGCAATATCCCTTATCATCTCATATTTATTATCTCTATTCATGACCCTTACAATAAGCTTTTTCCAACTGGGCTCAAAAATATTAAATAAACTGGTTTTTCCTATCCCTCTCTCGCCTGCCACCCCGATAATTTTTCCTGCTAAACCAGTACACAAATCATTCAACTTGGCCAACTCTTCCCTTCTATTTATAAATAAATTTATTTCATCCCTTTCCAAAGGCCGATCCTCAAGTTTTTGCATAAGGTCTAACAACGCCATGATAAAAATGTGGGTAAAAGAGGTTTAAATATTTTACGACATTTACGGCATTTTGCTTACGACATCTTACGGCATTTACGACATGCCTCTATTTTTCTTGTGTCTTAACGCAACAATGGTTACAGCAGATAAAAGCAGGGAAAGAGCAGCCACTCCCACCATAAAATTAAATTTATTTTCCGGTATTGCCTCACTCATCTCATTAGTGGCTTTTTCCAACTCTTCAGCAAACAAAAGGGTTCTCCTTGCTCCTTCTTCAGACCCCACCGCTTTTAAATAAGCGGCATGAGAGGCATAGACGCGAGGCCAGAGATTTTTGAAAGAGGTAGCAGTGGGCTTCTCCCCTGCCTGCGCCTTTATCCCGCTTATAACAAAGGCCGCATCATAAATAGCAGCGCCATAAAGCCCTTTTTCATAAGAATTTTGGGCGATAATTAAGCGGTTCAAAAGCTCCCCTTCTGGGGAGAGTTTTCGCGCCTCTTCTATTTTCCTATAAGCAATATCTGCCCATATTGCCTGGTCAACCATCTTGCCGCTCGCAGGCGCGCCCTCATAAAGCGCCTTTGCAACTCCGCACCATGCCTCTCCATAAGCAAGTTCATTAAAAAGTATAAATTGCTCTATTTTAAGTGCATCCTCATCTAAGGAAAGAGAGAGGCGGTCTCGAGCCCACTGCTCCCTCAGTTGAGCGCCCACAATCCATTCAAAATTCTCATCAGTCATCGCTTTGCGCTTAATTTGACTTAAGCAAATACCAATACGCCCCTTTTCGCGCGGAATATCCACAGAGCCGCTCTCAAGCGCCGCTACGGTGCGGGCGTCAATATAAGATAAAAAGGCGTCGTTGGCAGCGGAAAAGAGATAGTTTTTCTCCTTTAGGGCGCGCTGGAAGGCAATTTTTTCTTCAAAAAAGGAGCGCAACTCCTCATTGCTAATGCCCCCTACCACCTCGCGCTCCCTTGCAACCATGGCGTCCACCAAAGGCGCAAACCGCTCCACTTCATCAGGATAAGGAGAAAGAGAAGAAGGGTCAGGGGAAGAAAGGGATAAAGAGAGGGGGCGAGGAGGGATGGAGGTGTTATTGAACATGAAGGCGAACAATTCGTCTAAATTGTTGGTCTCTACCACAGAAATATTGTACCGCTCTTCCAATTTTTCCACCAAAAGGCGCTCAAAAACTGATTCTAATGGAGTTACCATATATTTAAAACCGCCTTTGGCAGCAGCGCGCGTCTTCTCATAGAGCCCTCCTACCGGCCCTAAAGAATCCCCCTCAATAGCACCGGTTATAACAGTATCGTTTCTAAAAGGAATTCCTGTAATCGCAGAATAAATCATCACAGACATTGCAGCGCCTGCGCTGGGCCCATCAATAAGCGAAGTGCTGCCTTTTTCAAATGAGATTAAAAGGTTGCAGGCGCGGTTAGCTCTGCGGAAGGCATAAAAAGCAGCATTTTCTATAGAAGATTGGGTGGCAGTACCTATTTTAGGAGGGATGGAGATAAAAAGCTCTCCTGGTCCGGGAAAGGATGTTACCGAGAGGTTAACAAGGCGGGCGCCGCTCCCTACCACTGCAGGGACAAGCATAGAAGCAGTGGAATTGCATTCCTGAGGCGCGCCTGCAAAGAGAAGAGAGATAAAAAATAAAACAATAAACAACTTCTTCATTTTCCCCCTTATTTCACCTTTTTAAATACCAAGATACCTTTGGGCGTTCTTGCAAACTTATACCCCTCATCCCAATAAATCATCTCTAATTTAGTCCCTGCCTCTTTTATATACTCGCCAATATCCTCAGACGGAATATCCTCTTCTAAATAACTCACCACAAAAGAGTAGCCGCGCCTTTTTGCCTCCTCTTCTCTTTCTCTTATAAGCATCCTTCTTATGCCGCGCCCCTCAAAAGAAAGCAGCACTGCGGGGTCTTCTAAGAAAAGGGCGTTTGCCTGCCCGCCCACTACATCCACCGCTTTCTCATCAAACCGCGCAGGCCATGCTAGGCCGACGCCCACAATCATCCTGTTAACAGTTGCGCCAAAACTCATCCCAAAGCGAATAATCTCCTGCAGTTCGCTTTCAGTCACATCAAAAGAGCATTTCCGCATAACTTTAGTGGATTCCTCCACATCTTCGCTATCCAGCCGCTTTATCTCAATGTTTTCATGCTCCCATTTATAAACAAATCTGGGCTTTTCCGCCTGCTTTTTTACCTCCTTTTTCCTCTCCCTAATCATCCTCTCCATGCTATACAAACCTCGTTCCGCACACAGGGCAGGAGGTTAAAAACTCATTCATTTTATAATTACATATAGGGCAAATATAATAAGTTTTCGGGGGGCGCTCTCCCTCCGCTTCAAAGCGATGATAGCATTTTTCGCATTTTTCCGCGTCTAAATCATTGGGGTGGCCGCATTGGGGACAGCGCTTTCTGAACATGCTTTTTATGCGTACCCCGCATTTAGGGCAGCGCTTCATGGTAAGCACAACGGTCTCTCCGCAATTAGGGCATTTCTGCTTTTGAAGGCGGAATTTTGAAGGGCGCCTAAAAAAACCTTTAATAATATCTAAAAGCCCCATATTCACCCTCCAAATCCACCTGCTCCAATGCCCGGCCCAATACCAGGCCCTATATCAAACCCGCCCAAATCTGGTAGGCCAATATCCCAAGGCGGGGGAAGTTCAGGCACTGCAGCGCCTGAAGGGGTGCATTCCATTACATAATCTCTAAAGGTGGTGCCGCTAAATCCGCAAATGGCGCCCACCGCATTCATATCCACCCCTTCACCAGCGCAGGAAACCGAAGTATCACCATTAGCAGGGAAAATGAGCGGCTGGGTGTTAGGGTTGGAAATCTTCACTCCATAAAAACTCATCTTGGTTCTCTCATCCCCTTCACCCACCTCCACACAGCATTTTTGGCCTTTTGGTAAAGCGGCAAGAACATCTGAATAGAAATCAGGGTTTTCCACCAAATCTTCCCCTAAAACCACAAATTCTTTGATGGTACCATTTCTATAATAGATGGTACAATCAATGCGGTCATAAAGGGAGCAGGGGGTGCACTCCTCAGTAATTCTATTATCAGGGCAGCGATATTGAGCGGAAGGGAAGGCATCTTCAGGAAGCGCGCATTCCTTGCCATCATCACAAGCGCGAGAGCACCTCCCGCTTAAAATATCTAAATCAGTGCAGGGCACACATTGAGTTGCAGAAGGATTGGGGTAGGGCTGTATAATGGTGGAAAGTTGGGAAGTGGATATTGCGGTTGACCCTTTTTCTAAACCACAAAAACTAAAGGGATTTTTTATACCTCTTCCACCTGAAACCAAAACATGAGGCAAGCCGCTACTGTCCCTTACAATATCCACAACCACCCCCATAATGCCTGACTTTATAAGGAAGAGTTGGTTATCTATAATATTTCTCACATAAGATTCACTGGTAGCACCTTCTGTAGGAATGGTAAGCAAAACTATAGAGGGCTTTCCTCTCCCCTCCTCAGGCGTATTTAAGAGTTTGTAAGAGATGCTCGCTAAATCAAGCAGCGCTTCGCCAACCACCTGTTCACGGGGCGGCCCGCCCACAGTAGGAGCAGGCATGGAATGCTTTAAAACAACCAAATCAATATAAAGCGAAGAGAGCGGATGCTGAAGGAGTTGCCTCACTTCAGAAAGCGGCTCCTCAGCCACTTCCATATTAGAAACCCTAAACGCCACCAAGCATCTGGGACAAGCATCTTTGACGCTTTTGGCGCGCATATATATATCTTCAGGAGAGGAAGTTTGAGCATCACCTACCACCACAACCACAGCGCCTTGATTATCTAGCACTTTGGTAAGTTCCCCTTCCACATAAGCATTTAATGCAGTGGAGCTGTCAGAATAATCGCTTAAATCTAACACAGGCATAACCCCCTCGCGCAAGTACTTCTCTAACCTATACTTGAGCAGAGGGCCTGGAGGGTCTGTTAAAGAACTTGGCTGAGAGAAGGAGACATTGAACTCTCTGTTCTCCCCTGTAAATGTGTATTTAGTAGGAAAAACGCCAGAAGGCTGAGATGCCCAATCAGAGAGAACCACTTTTTGGTAAGCCAAAGTAGAGGCGGTGCAGGGCTCGCACCATCCAAAAGTAAGCGTTTTGGGCATTAAAGTGGTGGGGTCAAGTTCGCACCTTGTCCCAAACATCCACTTATCACCGCTTTTCTTGCCAATGAGCAGGAAGAAATCTTTTGCTACCAGCGCTTCATAAGCAAGCACCCCATCATCCGCAAAAGCAGACCCTAAACCTATTATATTATCAACAGTAGCAAACATCCCTTCAGGCGGTGCGTTTTTGCCATTAAAGTTCCTCTGCGCCTCTAAAATAGCAGGTAGCGAAGTTATAAGATAGCCCTTTTTCTCCAACTCAGGATGGACATGGTCGTTATGTGTAGCAACATCGGTGAGTTTAAGTTTTTCAACAGCCAAAACCCAAGGATAGGACATTATAACCAGGTCTGCAGGATTTATAATCGCTTCAGAGTATGTGGAAGCCACATAGCGCAGCTTTTTTACAAAAAAGGGCAAAAAGGTTTTGCTCAAAACAGTACCATATTGACCTCCCCCTCCCGGCGCAGGATAAGCGTCAGGCAAGAACAACGCTTTTAAGCCAGCGGGTGAATCGTCAAAAGCGACAGGTTGAGTGAAAGAAAGGTCTGCGCCGCATTCCCTGAAGAGCATGGTGTCTTCTATTTCATCTCTATCAACCACTGCCCAGCCAATAACAGCAGAGGTTGCGCTATCAGTATTCACTTTCTCCACATTACCTATAAATACAAAACCGCCCAGCGGTATTTCAGAGAATGAAGGGATATGCTCGCTTGCATAAAATTGATCTTGCGGAAGAGTGTCGCTATAAACTGAGGAAGTGGAAGGGGGAAAAGCGTAACGGCCTTCAGCATCATCTCGGCTGTAAGTGGGCTCGGCAGTTGTTCTAACAACCCTTTGAGGCCTTCCCCAAATCAGTTGGGGGAAATTATCCACTTTATCACCACCCTCATCAGAGCGGTCATCTAAAAGACAGCCGAATTTAAGCCATGCGGCCAAAGTTTGATTCCTGGCTTCAGAATTTTTATTGGTAGGCACCAGGTCCCGGCCTTTTACAGGCGAGTCGTCGCTGCTGTCATCATCTATCTTCGTCCATTCAGCCACCCAAACAGTTTCAAAAAGCGGTACATCTTCAAGGAGAAGACCATAATTAATAATATTACAGCGCGCATTAGCATCTCCCGGCCTATTATTCCCTTCCACATCAAAGTAAAGCGGCACCACATTTACGCCTGCATATTCAAACTTTAATTGCCCGCCATCTAAATAAACGCGCTTTGTAGGGGGGCAGAAGAGCACACTGTTTCCTTCAATGTTAGCAATCCCGCAATCACTCACCACCGCCCTTCCATCCACGCTTTGGAACACAATACGGCTGTAAGAATCAGTGGAACAAGCACCTGAATAGCATTGAGGGGTACCCATCACACATTCAAAAGGAGCGCGCCCTATAGGACCAGATAGCCCAAACATATCAGCGCCATAAGCATCTATCAAGCCCTTCTTATAATCCACCACATCCAACTCTCTAAATACATAATCCCTTGTCTCGCCGCCACCTAAACGGCGCTGTTCCAACCTAAAAGATTCAAAATCATAATTATTATAATCAGGGAGCGGCGCATCTAACGGGTCTGTCCTATCTGCAGGGCCAGGACTCCCTAACATAGCATCTCCTGAGATGCATGCAGGAAGGTCTTCCTGCGGGTCAAAAGGATTTTTATCCTCAGCAGTTATATAATTAATATATCGGTCAATAAGCCCATCCTGAGTGGGGCGAGAGGAGCAGAAGCGGTCAGTGATAGGAAGGAAGTAGCGATATTGCTCATACTCCTCAAAACTATCTCCAAAGCCAATGCGAAAGACATTGACGCTTCCGTCCCCATTTTTCATTAGATTGTTGAAAAATTCGCTTTGAGTGGGCATAAAACGGCAACCTACCCCGTAAAAATTCTGCGCCTGCCCTTCCTCCCCTTCAGCCAGCCCAACACCCCCCACATCCACCGGCTCGCCTTTTTCAACCACAGTGACAGGAAGGGCAGGTTTAGGGTTAAAAGCAAAATCTCCGCACACCATAGCAGTGCAGTTCCCGGTCAAACAAGGCAAAAGTTCTTCGGTTTTACAGGTAGGTACTGTAACCTCCCTCTCATCTATGGTGATATTGCACAACCCTTCTTGCTCGCCCACCACTTCACAGGGAACAGAAAGCTCGTTTCCTTCAGCATCTGCATAAGAGCAACCCACAACATTGCCTTCTGCGTCATATTCAAACCTGCAACACCCTAATTTTTTAGGAGGAGAAAGGCAGCCAGCCAAGAAAAACAGCGCAACTAAAAGCAAAATAAAAAATCGGCGCATCAAAAGAGTTAATGAAAAGAGGTTTAAAAACCTTATGAAGCAAGCGATAAACGCAGGCAGATAAGAGGCGCTTTTTTAAACATTTTACCACAAAAAAATAAACATGGTTGTAGTGCGTTCAAGGGCGCGGATTTTAAGAAATGAGAATAGAGGAGAGTTAAGAAAAACAAATAGGGAAGCGGTAATAGGGATAGAGGAGCTCTTAAGAATAATTGAGAAGTATAAAAGGGCTAGAGAAGAAAGGAGCAGGAGGAGAAGCATACAGGAACTTAAAGAGGTGGTTTCACTTAATATGGAGACAGCGATAGAGTTATTTGAAAAAGGAGACGAAATAATGAGAGATACTATTTTGAAGTCATTGAAAGAGGCGGGCAGGAAAGAGGTAAAGAAACTTATGGAAGAATTTATTAAAAGTTCCTTAGAAAGAAAGGTGCTTCTTCTTCAAATGCTCGCTCATGTAAACGAGGAAGAGTTGATAAAATATGTGGAAGAGGAGGAAAAAGAAGGAAGAGAGGAGAGAATAATAAGCAACGCCCTCTTTTTGGTCTTGAGGAAAAAAGGGCAGAGCGAGAAAGCGGTCAGTTATGCGCTCCACAAGTTTATGGAAGAGAAGTTTAGGAAACAAGCATTTGAGGTGCTTCTTAATATGCCTAACAGCAGCGGAAGAAGGGTGCTTTTGAGTATGGTAGATAGGTTAAGCGATGAGGAGAGAAAAGCGCTTATAAGCACCATAGTGCGCGGGAAGGATGAGTGGAGTTGGGATGTTTGGGAAAAACAGATAAAATACGATTTACCCCTTAGAAAAGAGATCATAAAAGAGTTGGGAAAAGCGCTCGGCCTGTTTTAACCTTCAAAAGAAAAGAGAGCAACCGCAATATCATCTATTTTAGAAAAAACCCCTTCTCTGCTCTCAAACCAACGCTCTTGAATCTCGTGGATAAGGCAGGACACCACTTCGCTCTCTTTAGCACCCTGCCCCAAGCCACACTTTTTTAAAAGGGAAAAAAGGTCCTCCTCCCCTCTGCAGTCAAACACATAACCCTCTTTTATTTTTAAAGCGAGGTTGTCGCTTATGCCATCAGAAACTGCCATCAACCGCTCCCCTTTGCGCAGCGCTCCTTCCACCACATCTAAGGAAAAGGTTTTTGCACCCAGCACAGAGGAGACAACATTTCTAAAAGAAGTAAATTTAAACACCGAATCCCCTTCCTTTACAATGCGCTGGTCCCCGCATAAAAAGCGCGCGCCCTCTTTGGTTATTTTATAAATAGGCGAATCACCTACTGCCCCGCACACAAAAGAGCCGTGATTATCAACCAGCACCACGGAAGCGGTGGTATAGCCAGCAGTGATGCAGTTGTTGGCATAATCAAACGCTTCGCGCATAAGTAAGGGGCTTACCTCCTTTTGGTTTCTAAAAAACCGTTCAAAAGCACGAGCCGCATCTTCGGAAGCGGTGGAAGGATGCTCCTCCCCGCTCACGCCGTCAAACACCCCGAAAGCGCAAATATGGTTTTTTATAAAAAAGGCAGAATCGCCGCATAAAGCATGGCCCTTTTTAACCGCAACGCAAACATTTCCTTCGCACAACAGTTGTCCATTTTTAACCTCAGCCGCTAATATAAGCACTGCACCACCTCTTTTAAGGGCGCATCTGTTTTAATTGCGCGCGGGGAAAAATGAGTCTTGAAAGCACGATAGCCCTGCTCCCTTAATTTCTCCAACGCATCATTTACAGAAACCACAAAATGCTGGCACGCAATTTTGGAAAGTTTATGAAGGTCAATATAATAAGGCGGCAACCCCATCTCCCCTTCCATCAGCGAAAGTATGCGGCGCTCCCTTTCCCCTCCCTTTCCAGCCATTCCTTGCAAAACTTCGCTTTTATGCAGCTCGCCCAGCCACAAAGGGCCTGCCCTTTGCCCGTCCTTACAGCATAGAGCAGGATATTCGCCCCACCGCACCCCGTGAACCTTGCACCAGACCAAAAAACCGCATTTTTGCAAACTTTCCATCGCCCTTTCAGCCCCTCTTTCAGTTTTAACAATAATCTTTATATAATGCCTGTGGGAGAAAGAAAAAAGCGGTTCAATGCCGCGGTTAAATTCTGAAGCCACCTCTGCCACCCTCTTTATTAAAATCCTTGTACCTACTTCGTGCGTAAACATATTGTTTAAAGGTAGGGCATGATAGTTCTTCATGCAGGCGCGTTTTTTTCCGCCGCAGAGCACCGCAGTATCTGTTGCGGTAATAGAGAGAAAAGCGGTTTTTAGGCCTTTTATGATGCGGAAGGCGTCTATCAAATAAGGGGCAGGGGTGCCAAAAGGGTCTATTTCCACAAAATCACCCCTCAGTGAAAAGGCCAATCGCGAAATATTGCCTTGGTGTACCTCACCCTCAAGGCCGTTAAGCGAGAGATTTGCGCGGGTGCAATCTACCGCCCTTCTATCTATGTCGCAAAATTCAACCTCGCAATTGTTTTCCAGCGCATATCTAATCCCCCGCACCCCTGTAGCGCAAAAACAATCCACCGCCTTCTTTGCAGCCACCGCGCCTAGGCAGAGAGAGGAAAGGGTGCGGCACAATTCCATATAAGGGTTAAAAAACACCCCCTCGCACAAGCGGATTTTTGCCTTTCCCTCGCTTATTACCTCCCCCGCCGTCCCTTCTTCCGCATCCATACAGTTATTGTTTAATAAATTCTCTTAAAAAAGATGTGGCGTAAGAGCCGGCAGGAAGGGAAAAAGAAAGCAGTTCCCCTTTTTGCCTAAAATTTTGCACCGAGCAAAGGAGAGGGCGATAGGTGCCTGGCGAAGCAAGTTCTCTAAACTCTTTCATCTTAAACATCTCCTGTTCCACCCCATAACGCGCCAACAGCTCCTTTTCCCGCTTGTTTAAAGGAGAGCGGTAGCCCACCACCTTTCCGCAAAGCCAACCGCTCGCCTGCGGCTTTTTTATATCAGGAAAGCCGCGCTCATTTTCCCCGCAAAAATACTCCCCCTCTTCCAGTTGAAGATGAGGGAGGCGCTCAGAGAGCATTTCATTAAAAAGTTTTGATTGGAACGCATGGATGAAAAGCAGGAGAGTGGTGCGAGGAAGGCGCTTAAGCGCTTCTTTCCAAGTTGCCCCCTCTACCAACGCGGCAAGCACCTTGCGTTCTAATACCAAATAAGAAGGGAAAAGAGAGAGCGCTTCTTTAAAATTTCCACTTTCCCTCAACTCCCGCCTTATCTTGCTAACCTCCTCATCTTCGCACCCCACATCGCATAAAAACCTCATCACCGCGCCTTCAAAATCGCCCTTTAAAAGCAATAAACCTATCTCTGCGGTGTTTTGGCGGGAGGACCCGAAGCGCTGCTCCCCAAAGTAGTTAGGAAAAACGCCCTTTAACTCCTCCCAACAGGCAGCAATAACTTCGGGGTTTGCGCCCCTTAACCGCACCCTGAACCTGTTTCCCCACAGGTCGCCTAAAGCCAACGGCCTATCTGAGTAAAAGCCGCCATTAAAATAAATATCTTTTATATTGAGCGCCTTTAAGCGCTCCCAAGAAAGCGATTTAAAGCAGACCCACTGCACAGTGATTGCCCTCCTGTCCTTAGTGCCTGCAAAAGAAAAGCGGCGCTGGGAAATCCCTAAGCAGCGGGCGATTTTTAAAAGCGCATTCTGGGTGGTCCAGCCCGCCTTTTGGAGCACCGCATATAAAAACCGCCCCTTCCCCTCTTTAAAAGGATAGGAAGTATTTATAGTAAGGTCTCCAAAAGGCGAAAGTTCTTCTACCACAAAATCCTCATACTTGCTTTTAATTTCCCCTCCTGAAGAAGGAGTGGTGGAAAGGTAAGAGAGCACATAATATAAGGAGAAGAGGGGTAATTTAAGGTTTTGCTCAAGATAAAATAACACAATTTTTTTATTTAATTGGGGATTTTTTAAATAAAATAAAAATTTTTTAGAGAAAATATGAAAAATTTTTTAAAAAACGC
>JALWZW010000075.1 GCA_026992595.1 Microcaldota archaeon
TTCCGCGCTCTGTGTGCACCACTGCGCGTAATACCACCGCAGCGCGCAAAATAACATCAGCATCTCCCACATTCATTTTAGGAGTGTAGAAAACAAACCCGCCTTCATAAGTGCCTATCAAGACGCACTTAGAGGAGGCAAGTTCATCATAAGTAATAGGTTTAGAGAGCTTTTTCTTAACCGCCCCATAATGCCTCTCAAAAATGTTTAGAAACTCTTCCGAAGGTTGGGTAAAGGAGTAGTTTTCCACCACTTTATATTCGCGTTCTACAGGCAATCGGCCCTCCTCATCTAAAGCGTTAAGCACAAAGCCCTTCACCCTCTCTAAATAATTGGAAGATGCTTCCAAAAAGCCCTTTCCAAAGGAGGCGTTGGAATAAACAGAGTTAAACTTATTCTCATAATCTTCTTCTATAAGAGATCTAACCCACATTTTTGTGGCTCTTTCCCTCCTTATACGAATAATCTCTTCTTCCAACCTATTAGGTTTCTTATCTGGGTCAATTCCCCTCTGCTTGAGCACCCTTCTAGCCTCCGCCTCTATTTCATCTCGCTGAAGGAGAAGTTGGTGTTCTATATCTCCTTTTAAAGGTGCGACCGAGCCGCGCATCTTTTCCACCACATTGGCAGCCCATTGCCCGATTGCCTTGCTTTCCGAAGGTTTCAACTCTAAGAGCCAATAAGCGTAAGGGGAGAGATGGAACCAGCGCTTGTCTAAAACCTTTATCTCGCCGGGCGCCCACCAAGAATAAACTCCTTTCTTAATGCGCCACTCCCCTTGAATAAAATTAACCATATCAGAAAGAGTAACCTTATCTAAGGAGCGCTTCTTACTTACAGAGAGCAGTTCTTTAATACCTTCAGGTGTGAATAGCAATTTCATATCGCGCTCATTAAGCTTTTTTATCTTCTTTAAGGGGGCTTTTTGCATATAAGAGGGAAGTTCCTCTCCAACGGGCTGAAGTCCCATCACTCTATTAACCAAGGATAAGCGCGCGTAAGCAACAGAAGCTTTGAAAGCATTGAAATAATCTCCCTCTCCATAGCCAGAAACAATGCCATCAATGAAAGAGCGGAGGATATCGTAATTAAAGCTTTGGCCCACAGAAGGGGTGCGCTTTGCAAAAAGTGAGAGGAAAGAGGAGGGATAGCGGAGAGCAAAATGCCTTATTCTAGAGTTAAGGCGGACATAATTAATAAAGAGGCGGCCGTCATGCTCCACCTCTTCAGGGTGCGGAGGGGTGAGGAAATCTGCAATCTCTGCCCCTCCTCTTACAGCCACCCCTGCTGCAACTTCCACCCTTCTACCACCTGCCTCTATGTGCACTGCCACCCCAATACGCAGTTCTTCAAATAAATAATTGTGCAGTTCCTCCCTAACCTCCGCAATAGCCCTCGCCCGCTCTAAATCAGAAAGCTCCTCAACCCCTCTTAATTTTGCCAATATTTTGCCGATACGCGAAAGTTCCTGCCTAAATGCTTTCCTTTCGTCCGCATTGCGGAAGGTTAAGCGCTGGAGAGGGTCTAACCCCTGTTCAATCATTGCAAAAACATCACCTTCTGAGAAAAGGTGGATGTTGTAGCGTCTGAGGAAAGCGTTTAAAGCATCTGCTATAAGCGCATAGTTTGCCTCACAGAGAATGTTGAAATAATGGTTTCTTATCCTTTCAAAGGGATTATCAAAGCGGCCTATAACCTGCCAAGGGGTGCGAGTTTTTTCTGCAAGCCATTCTTCTGCCTTTTGTGCGGTTTCTTCTGAAATGACGCGCGCTTTTTTAGCATACTTTACAGCCATCTTCATGGCAGGAACGGTGGCATGCTTGACAGCAGCGCCGTAAAGGCGGCGGGTGGTGGAAACACCCTTAAAGAAACTGCCTGCCAATGTGGTGAGCGCGCCTCCAAAAATAACATACCTGTTAGGGCCTAAACCAAAATCTAAAACCTTACCCACAACCTTTTTCCCTTTCCCTAAAGGCCCGGTTAAACTTCCTGCAATCTGGCCTAAAGATTTAACAACCTCTTGAGAGGACTGATAATCTATAATGTATTTAAGGAGGTAGAGAATGCGCGTTTTCATTGCTCTTAACTCCTCTGCTTCTCTCATGCGCCCCTCTCTATCCAACACTTTAATAGCGCGCACCACCTTCTCCTTTCTCCTTTCCAATCTTTTTATCAAATCCTTCAAGCGTTCCTCCCCTTTCTCAGAAGAAATAAGTTCTTCCAATTCGGTCCAACTCATGCGCACCAAGAGCCCTGCTTGGAGCAGGAGTTCTGCATAGCGCCTTGCAGTTTTATCTCCTTTTACCTTTCCTAAAAGCGCTTTCATGCGCTGCTTGGTCTCAGGAGTATCAAAAAGGCGCGACTGCCTTCTCAAGTGCTTTAAAGTAGCCAATCCTGCCTTTACCGAAGCGCTCATTTTAGATTTAAGGGTTTTTGCCATTTCTATGTAGCCGTAGGGAACGGTGGTGCTGCGGGATGAGGTGAGGGCGGGCGGAGAGGGAAGGCGAGGGTTTACAATATCTAAATAAGTAAGAGGGGATTTGCCAGAGAAGTAGAGGGAAGCGAAGAAAAGGCCTAGGATGAGGAAGAGGGAAAGGCAGGGGAGGGTGCCTGAAGAAACAAGCAAGGCAAGGGTGTTGTTTATCTGAGAGTCAATAAGAGTGCTCCTTACCAGCGGTTTGTTAGAGGTTACAGCATAGAAAGCATAAGCAAAAGTGGTGTTAGGATTTTGAGGGGGGTAAACAATGCGCAAATAGTTGTCTCCAGGGTCCAAATCCTGCTCGCGAACGGTGCAAAGGGCGTAATATTTTTTTAAAGGCACTAAGGAGCCGGTGGTGCTGTCTATAAAAGAAACATCCTCTTCATTAGAAGTGGGAAGGTTGGAGCAGGAGAGCAAAGGAGTAAAATCTCCAACCACAGGGTTATATTTTTGAACAGAAACATTAACATCCTTCAAATAAACAAGATTTACTTTATTGCTTCTTGGGAAATCTTCTGATTTGTTTCTTAAACATTCCAAATAAAGGGTAGGGTCTGCATCCCTGCATGTCTCCACCAACTGCTCTAAAACCTCTTTGGGGGTGTTGTTATCTTGAGGGATAACATAGCGCACATAGATCTTAAATGCTAAATTATTATCAGTGGGCTCCACCACTACTTCTGTGGGGAATGCGGCAAAGGAAAGCGCAATAAGCAACAAAAGCGCCCATTTTTTCATTAATAATAATGTTGTTAATTCAATATTTAAATGCGCTCCTCACGGTTCTCACGGGTTTAAATTGCAAAAACTCACGATTCTCACAAA
>JALWZW010000076.1 GCA_026992595.1 Microcaldota archaeon
AAAAAAGGGGTGGATGGGGGAAGTTGTTCTTTTTTCTACTCCCTTTAGCAAGAGGTTAGAGGAGTTGTGCAGTTTTAGATTAGGGGAGGTATATGAAATAAAAATATCTCCTAGAACCCCTGAAATTAAATACAATTCTTTAGTTTTTCATTCTGGCGAAGAGGAAAGCAATCTGGAAGTATTGCCTATTTTGAATGGGAGAAATTTAAAAATAGGAGAAGTTATATATACACCCCTTACAGGATATTGGATAGCAAAAAACAATAAGGTAAAGTTGAGAAAGTTTTTTGGGAAGCCCCATATTGTGGTTGGACTGGGATTTAGAGGAGAAGGCCGATTGGCAGCCGCTTATGATTATAAGGCCTATCCTTGGATGGGCGATGTCTATCATTTAATCAGAAAACATACCCTTATCAATACCTTTTTTGACCTTTCTGACCTTGAGGTGGTGAGGTTTCTCAACTCCTCTTTTATTCAAAAGTATATAAAAGATGTTTTTAGAGATATCACCTATCATTTTAGCATTACACAGTTAAAATTGCTTCCTTTACCAACAAGGAAAGAGTTGGAGAGGTTGGAGGTGATGGAATTTTATGGTGAGAGATTGGAAGGATGATTTAAAGAGATTTGAGGATTTTCTTAAATCTCTAAACCTTAAAAAATATGCTTATTTGCGCGTGATAAAAACAGTAGAGCAGGATTTGGGAAAGGAGCTGTTGCCTTTGGATATTTATTATAAATTCTATTGGGACACCTCTAATTTTAAAGATTATGAAGATATTTTTCATATTTACTGGAGTGAAAAGTTAAATCCTTACATTTATAATTTTATAAAAAAGTATTTCTATGGCTGCTCTCTTCAGTTTGTTGAGGAAGGGTTTAAGGCTAGGATGTACAGAATTTGGATGGCCGTTCTTACACAATTTCATTTTCAATATCTCTGGAATGCTTTGTTTAAAGAAAAAATCCTCTCAACTCCTTCTCTAGATCTTTTAGGTTTAGATGGGGTTGTTGAGATAGAAGGGGTAAGGGTGGGGATTCAAATTAAAAAGATATCTTATAGAAGGGAGGCCTCTGCAAGACGCTTCACCAAAAGACAAAGGTCTTATGCCGATCTTTTGGCAGAAATTCCTTACCTGGTATTAGATAAAGAGGAAATCATAAATAAGTTGAACAATCCGCGCGTTAAAGAAAAGAATAAAGTAAAATATAAAAAGGCTTTAATGGTTTTTGAGGAGAACTTTACCCAATATGAGAATGGTTTTGTGGTTTTTAAGGAGAGATATTTGAGGAAGATTAGAAAAATTCTTATGGAAAGAGTAGGGGAGATGGGTGAAGGAGGAATGATTCCTTATTATGAATTTTTAAAGTGGTGATGCGGCCGCCGGGATTTGAACCCGGATCATGGGCTTGGAAGGCCCAGGTCCTAACCAGATTAGACTACAGCCGCTCTTTTATTTTTACAATCCTTTATGTTTTTAAATATAGAATTTATGTTTTTAAATAGCTTTAAAAACCAACCCCCTACTGCTCCCTCTTTGCCTTTTTCTGTTGTGCTTCTATAATGCTCTCTATCATTGCACTGTGCAACCTTTCGCCCTCTTGTTGCGCTAATTTCATTAAGTCCTCTATGGTATAATAATAAAGATATTGATCTAAATAGACCCACACCTGGGGCATTGCGCTTCTGCAATATTTCGCTATTTTAAGCATTTTCTTCCTGTTTTGCGGGTCGGTGAGGTCTAACGAAGTTTTGTATATAGTAGAAAGCGAACTTCTAAACGCCCCTTTTTCATACTTTAGCAATTGGCTCATAAATCTTCTGTGCGCAGGATTGCTAAAATCAATCTTTTTGGCCGCCCTTTCCAAATGCACTATAGCGGTGATTGATGCAAGGAGGTTTGTATAGTTGTGAAAAAGCGTTTTAACGGTCCTTTCGCCTATCCCTTCAAACTGCGCCGCTTCCTCTGCCAGGCCTTCTGCTTGCACTTCTCCCAACCCTAATTTTAAAAGGAACCTCTTTACTCTTTTCTTCTTACTTATTTTTTTCATTATACTTTTTTTGTTTCAATCCGTTTAAAAATGTGTTATATGAAATATAAAAAAGATTGGCGTTGATTTTAATGCTATGAAAGTGCGCTTGTTTGCTGATTTAAGCGTTCATGAAAACGCTGCTTATTATTATAATAAGGCGAAAGAGGCGAGGAAAAAAGCGGAGCGTTTGGAAGAGGAGATTAGGCGCACTGAAGAGGAAATTAGGAATTATAAGCAGAAGGAGGTGGTTTTTAAGCGCAAAAAAGAATGGTATGAAAAGTTCCATTATTCCTTTACGCATGCAGGACGCCTTATTCTTGCAGGAAGGGATGCGCACCAAAACGATGTATTGGTAAAAAATTATATGGAGGAGGGCGACCTGTTTTTTCATGCAGATGTGCAGGGAGCGGCGGCGGTTATTCTCAAAGGAGGCGTGGAGGCGAGCAGAGAGGAGCGCGAGGAGGCAGCGCAGATTGCGGCATGTTATTCTAAAGCGTGGAAAATGGGCTATAGCGCGGTGGATGTTTTTTGCGCTAAAAAGGAGCAACTTTCTAAATACGCTCAGGGAATGTTTGTGGGAAAGGGCGGCTTTGTAGTGAAGGGTGAGCGAGAGTGGTTCAGGCAAACCCCCTTGCTATTAAAAATCGGGCTGAAAGAAGGAAGGGTTGTGGTCCTGCCTGCCAAAAACCCGGAGCGCTTGGAAAAAATGCTTCTTCTCGCCCCCTCTTCCAGCGGCAAGGAAAAGGGAAAATTGGCAAAATCTCTTGCAAAGCGGTTTGATGCAGGCGTGGATGAACTCCTTTCCCTTCTCCCGAATGGACGCAGCGCTACCCGCCTGCCTTAAAAAAGCACCTCTCCCCCTTCCTTTATCTTCCTATAGCTTTGCCTTCTTATCTTCTTTTCTTCCAGCGTGCCTGCAAGGGAGAGAAGGGCAGGGTTGCTTTTGGCCTTTTTAAGCAAAAATCTTAGTATTTGGCTAAAACTCATCCCTCGCGCCTCTTTCAACTCTTTCAACTCTTTATATACATCATCTGCTATAGTTATCACCTTTACCATGCTCTTTTATCGCGTTTATCCTTTAAAAAATTACCTAAATGTATTTACTAAATACATTTACTTTTTTCTATTCGTAGAAGCGCCCTTTTGTATTAAGAAGATGAAAATAATGTTTGCGGCTTTTAGAATAGAGAAGAAAGAACTTTAAATAGCGTTTTGCCCGTTTTAATCAAACTACCATGCCCAAGGTTAGAAGATGGATGATTTGGTAA
>JALWZW010000077.1:0-1683 GCA_026992595.1 Microcaldota archaeon
TGTTATGTAATTATCGAGATATTTCAGTCGTTAAAAAGCAACTCCTTCAATATGACATAACTTAAGATTTGTATATTATTATTGCTTTTCCCCTTAAGTTGACGCCTATGCGAAAGAATCGGGATAAAAAACACTCCTTCAATATGACAATTATTAAAATCCGAAAACCAATTCGGGTTTGGTAAGGTACGATGAACAATCTTTTCTGCGTGCTAAATATGAGGAAGATAGATTATTTGCTTTTTAGATATTATTCCAATGTTAAATTTTATTCCATTGTTAACAATATTCACCTAAAGATACAAAATAACATTACCAAACTATGGAGATTTAGTATAAAACTTTAAACTATAAGTATTTTTTTGTATTTTCGTAGAAAACTACATAATTATATGGTTAGGCTTCAAATAAAAATTCTCGTTGTTTCTTATGTTGAATAGGATGCGGGAGGGCATAGCGCCTGTTGGTATTATATAAATATCTTCACCTATAGCGGTTTGATTGGTTATCTCCACCTCATATCCGTATTCTTTGAGTGGAAGAAGTTTTTGGTAAATGCTGTTAGCTACTCTTTCCCCCACCGCTTCTTCGTAATCAAACACCACCACTCTTTTTTTGGGCATTTCTTTTAATGCTAATAGCGTTATGTTTCCTTTTCCTCTGTATGAAATCACTAAATAGCCATATTCTCCCGCTTTTCCTTTCTCAATTACTTCATAAAAGGAAGGTGCAGGTGGCTTCACTAAAGGGTTGGTTCCTTTAAAGAGGAGAAAAGCTACCCCTGCACCTAAGAGAAGGAAGAGCAGTATAACCGCGGCCAAAAGCGCTTTTTCCCATCTCATCTCTTCCCCTCTTGGCTTATCTATAATTTTACCTTTTCAAGAAACTCTAAATCGTTCTTATAAAGTTCTCTTATGTCTGTCAGACCTAACATCATCATGAGCGGCCTTTCTAAACTTAACCCCCATGCAAGGACAGGATAACTGTTGCAAAGAGGAATACTCACCTCAGGGCGAAATATTCCCGCACCCCCTAATTCAATCCACTCCCCCTTTTTGTCAAAAAATACCTCTATCTCTAAGGAGGGCTCGGTGTAGGGAAAATAACTAGGCCTAAATCTAATTTTTTCAAACCCTAACTTTCTGTAAAATTCTTTTAAAACCCCTAAAAGGTCTTTAAATGTGGCATTTTCCCATGCCACTATCCCTTCCACCTGATAAAATTCTGCTAAATGCCTATAATCTGTTGCCTCGTTTCTAAAGACCTTTCCTATTGCAAAAAATCTTTGGGGGGGTTTGTGAGTGTAGAGATAGCGGGCGGAAAGCGCGGTTGTATGGGTTCTTAGCACCGTTTTCTCTGCTTCGCTTTCCCGCCATTCCCCCCATGATTCCTGATGCACCTTTTTTACTTTTTTAACTATTTCTGCGTGAGGGAGCGGCGCTCTTTCCTCTATATAAAAGGTATCCTGCATCTCCCGCGCCGGGTGGTCTTGAGGTTGGAAAAGCGCATCAAAATTCCAAAAAGCGCTTTCCACAAGAGGGCCGCTCATCTCTACAAACCCCATTTCGCTCATTATTTTCTTTATTTTGAAAATGAGAGAGGTGACGATGTGGGGCTTCCCCCATCTTTCATCCTCTGCAGGAATGTTGAACTCAAACCTTTTCTCTGCTTTATATTCCTTCC
>JALWZW010000077.1:1693-10864 GCA_026992595.1 Microcaldota archaeon
TTCAGGATCATCTATCCATTCATGAATCTCTTTATATTCCTTCCCTGTTCTCCTCACCACCACAACCGCTTTTTTAACTGTTTTTAAAAGGTGGCGCTGCCTCAATTCTTCCAATGCAACTCTGTCTCCGCTTTCTAGCGCTTTTCGCAGCTTATCCATTGCTGCTCTCACTTCTTCTTCAGTTTTTGTAGGGAAGAGAAGTCCGCCTGAAATTTCCACAAACCCTTTTCTCTTCGCCCAACTTATTCCCGCCTTTTTCTCTATTTCATCTAACTCTTGCACCCGCGCTTTTAAAAGCGCCTTTTTAAATACTCTTTCTTCTGGAAACTCCCCTTTCACATATCTTTTATACTCCTCACTTGGCTCCAGCCGCTCTTCCTCATGTCTCTCTATCTCCACAAATCCCCTGTCTTTAAGCGATTCTATAACCCTCCTCACCGCATCTATGTGAAGGCCGCTTTTTTCTGCTATTTCTTCCAATCGCATGGCGCCTTTCAACACCTCTATTACTTTATCCTCTCCTTTATACACCTTATCCCCTCTTTTTCGCAACAAGGATGTATATATAAGAAATAAATGTAAGTGCTATAAGTATTAAAAGGGGCTGCTGTTCCTCCTCTGTGAGCGCTTCTGAGAAAAATCTCAAGAATCCATAAAAGAATTCCACCACCTCTTCCCCCACCGTTTTTTCAACATCAAAAATAAGCGTAAATTTAACCAGAACTGCGTCGTTCCATGTTATTGATGTGGTTTTTAAAGGGAGCGTTATATCCTCAGAGGGGAGGGGATTTAATGAGAGCACCACCGCCCTTTTGGGAAGTTCAAATGTTAAATAAACATGCTCTTCTAACAAAAGCGCCTCTTTGTTGGGCGATGATTTAAAGGAAAAGGCGTTTGGGTTAAGGGTGTAGCGTATGGTGCGAGGCTTATATTTTTCCACATCAAACAACCCTGTTCCTTCCACCACGCTTCCATTCGCTTTAATAGGAAGCGCTTTATATTCAAGTATCACCTCACCGTGGCAAAGCTTTTGAAAGGGGTTGCAGTTTCTTTTTGGCTGTGGGTTTAAGGTGAAATCTTCTATTTCCACCACTTGCGGATTTATATGCATCTTCATATCCTCTAATTTTGTAGAAGATGCCCATACCGAAAGTTTATTGTCTGAAAGTATGCTGTCATAAAGCGAGTTTTCATAATCTCCTTTCACTATAAATTTTATTCTCTCCTGTACTGTCGCTCCCCCTCTTTCATCTATATCTTTTATTATCACATCCACTCTTTCTATAATAAATTCGCCGTATGAGGCGGTTAGAAGGAGTAGAAAAAACAGCGCGGTTAAAGGCATTCGCATAAAGGATTATCTTAATTGGTGATTTATAAACTTTATGAGCGTGCGGAATTATCAGTCCGCACGTCTTAAATCATCGCGCACTCATAGATCACCTTTTTCATCATCTCTAAATATAAAACCTTTTTACTTTTATTAATGTTTGGATGATTGAAAGGATTGAAATTGTAAATTGGCGCTCTCACAAGCAAAGCGAGTTGAGGTTTAAGAAAGGGACTAACCTGCTTTTAGGTATCATGGGTGCTGGAAAATCCAGCGTGTTGGAATGCATCTCTTATGCTTTATTCGGCACTTTCCCTATGCTGGAAAGAAGGCGGGTGAAATTGGAAAATGTGATAAGAAAGGGAGAGGAGAGCGCTAAAGTGATTTTGGACTTTTCTTTCAACGGTTCTCAATACCGCGTTATAAGACAGGTGGGGAAAAGGAAAAGCGCTGAAATCTATAAGGACGGCCAACTTATAGAGAGGGGGGCGGTGGCTGTTAGCAAAGTGGTTTCAGAGGTTTTAGGGGTGGATTATGAGCTTTTTACCCGCGCTATTTATTCAGAGCAGAATAATATTGAATACTTTCTTAATCTGGACCCGCGAAGGAGGAAGAAGGAATTGGACGCTTTGCTGGGCCTGGACCGCTTTGAAGAGGCGCGTTCCTCTATAACCACAGTTATAGGCAGGGTGAGGGCTAAAAAAGAGGGGTTGGAGAATGCTTATGAAAAGGAGCGAGAGGAGGAGTTGCGCGCAAAAAAAGAGGAGTACCAAAAAGCGCTTTCCTCTCTTTCTTCTTCTCTAGAGGAACTTTCCTCTTTGCTGGCAGAGTTGAGGGCGCGATGGAAAAAGGCAGCGGAGCGCCATACCTCTCTCACGAAAAAACGCGCTGTCTATGAGCGCCTTGTGCGAGAGGTGCAGCGCCTTAAAGGCGTTTTATCAAGTTATGAGGAAAAGGTGCGGCTCTTTAGCCAGGAGGAGTTGGAGAAGGTGCGCACTGCTTATAAAGAGGTGCGCAAAAGCTTAGAAGAGGAGAGGGCGGTTATAGCAGAGGAAGAGAGAAAAAGGCGAAGTTTTCTGCAAAAGATAGCGGTGATGGAAAGGGAAGTGCAGAGGGCGCGGAAAGAGTTGGAAGAAAGGAAGCGGTTGGAAAAGGAACTTTCTACCCTTTCTTACCCTGATTTGGAGAAGTTAGAGGGTGAGGTTGTTAAATTAAAAAATGAAATCTATAGCTTAAAAACCCGCATTAAAGAGGCAAAAGAGCTTATGGCAAAAGTGGATAGGGAGGCGGCCACCTGCCCTCTGTGCGGCTCTACAATTTCTGGCACCGCTATTATTGAAAAAAAGGGTGAAGAGATTAAAGAGGCAGAAAGGCGCATGAAGGAATGCTATGATTTGCTGGAGAGGAAAGAGAAGGAGCTTAAAGAGGGGCGGCAATTGAAGGAGAGAAAGACAAGGTTGCAGAGCCGCTTAGAGGCGCTTAAGGTTGCGGATGTGGAAGCGCTGGAGAGGGCTAAAGAAGAGGCGAAAAAGGCGATGGAGGCGGTGGTTTCTGCGATTGAGGAAAGAGAGAGGAGGGTCAAGCAATTAGAAGAGCAACTAAACGCTTTGGCAGTGGAGTTGAAGGAAAAGGAGCGGTTGGCAGAGATGGTTAAAGAATATGAGAGGGCTAAGAGGGCGTTGGAGGAAAGATCTGCTCTCCAGTCCCAATATTATGTTTCTGAAGAGGAGTGGGGGGAGGCAGAGAAGGAGAAAGAGAGGTTGTTTGCAGAGGTGAAGGAAAAAGAGGAGCGGCTCCGCGCTTTAAAGCGGGAGAGGGCAGAGAAGGAGAGGCAGGCGGCCGAGGTGGGAGCAGAATTGGAGCGCATAAGCGCTATTAAATCTAAAATTTTACATTTAGAGCGGTTGGAAAAGGAGTTGAATATATTTAAGGAGGCGCTTTTAGAGACACAAGTAGAGCTAAGGGCTTCTCTAATAGAAGCGATAAATAAGGCGATGAATGATTTATGGCATCTTTTTTACCCTTACGGAAATTACAGCGAGGTGAGGGTAAGGGTAGGGGAGAATGATTATGTGTTTGAGGTTTATGAAAAAGAGTGGAAAACTATAGAAAGTGTGGCGAGCGGAGGGGAGAGGGCGATGTTTGCGCTTACTCTTAGGGTGGCTTTAGCCATGGTTCTTGTCCCAAAGCTTAGTTGGCTTATTTTAGATGAACCTACCCATAATTTGGACAGCAACGCGGTGAGGAGTTTGGCAGATGCTTTGGCATTTAGGGTGCCTGAGGTGGTGGATCAAGTTTTGCTTATAACTCATGAAGAGCAGTTTATGGGCTCTGATTTTGCCACCACCTACCGCCTTTTAAGAGATAAGGAAAAAGGGGCTGCTACGCTGGTGGAAGAGGTTTAGAGGGTGTGGTTTAGGGGGTTAGTGAAGTATTGCGCTGCACACCTTTTCTACAACCTCTTCTTCCGCGCCTTTATATTTCTGTGTAAGAAGGTTTTTGTTGTGCGCAGCATATATGCATGCTGCCTCGTAAGCGTCCTCTTCTCCGGCTGCGCTCACCGCGCAAAACCTCTTCATGCTTTCCACATACTCTTCTACTAAACCGCCGGGGTTTCTCGCCTTTCTAAACGCAAAAATATCGCACAACTTCACTCCTTCTTCCAGCGCTATTCCAGATGTAGGAACCACTCCTAAGGAGATGTTGTTGGCGTGTATTTTTGCCAACATTTCTGAAATCTCTCCCAATACTTCCCTCCTTTCTCTTATATCTAATGTGTTAAACCCTAAAGAGGAATCTATTGCTCTTGCGCTGGAGGTGAATTTTGCTACAGTGTATTTTGAGGAGCGCGTTTCTGCAATCCCCACAATGTTTTCAAAAAATTCTTTTATCTCTTTATTAAGCGTTTGGAGCGCCCTTATGCTTACCGTTCTGCCTGTTTTGGCAAAAACTAGATGGCAATCCTCCTCCTTCATACAAGTTCTTCTTATCCCTTCGGGTGCAAGTATCCTTGTTATCCTTTCCAGCCCGCTCCCTTCTTTAAACTCTATGCGCTTAACCACTATATGAGGCCTTTCAACTTCTGAAGGCCATTTCCATTCTATTACGCGCACCCCTCCTTTTGCTCTGTCTGCTATTTTACGGGGTGAAAGGCGGGAAAGGGGGAGGCATCCTTCTAAAAGAATGTTGGAGAACCCTCCTCTCTTTAATTGTTTAAAACGGGTTGTTCGCGACATTTAAAACACCGTTTTATTTATATAAACACACAAACTTATTTTAAAATGTTTGTAAACAAATGGTTATAAACTAGTTTTGGGTTGTTAGAATGAGAAAATTTGTTTTTCCTGGAGATAAGATATCTGATAGAGTTTTAAAGATTCCTTATGTGTATAGCGATGGCAAAGCATCTTATGCTGAGGCGATAGGCATATTGGATAGTCAGGGAAGATATGTGCCTTTAGAAAGCCCTTACTTGCCGCAGGTAGGGGATCAAATTGTTGGTATAATTACTGGAGTAAAGCCCATTGGCTATAAAGTGGATATAAATACAGCCGGCGCCGGCTTCCTCCACTCTCGCGAAACGCGGATGCGCTTTCATTTAGGCGATTTTATAGTGGCTGTTGTCAAAATGGTGGATGAAGCAGGAAATGTGGATTTAAAAGAGGCGCGCCGTCTTCCGAGAGGGAAGGTGATTGATTTCCCCTCTTCTAAAATCCCTCGCTTAATAGGAAGGCATAGCAGCATGATTAACCTTATAAAGAAGTATGCGGGCGAGGATATAGTGATTGGGAAAAATGGCTATATTTGGATAGGGGAACGTGCCAACATCCCTCTTTTTATTTCGGTTGCCAAGTTTGTGGAGGTGCATGCCCCTCAAGAAGGGCTTACCGATAAAGTGGCAAATATGCTTTCTAAGATGAAAAGAGAATAAGGCGTGGTGATAGGATGAAACTTATAGAGAATGGAAAGCGTTTGGATGGTAGAGGGTTAGATGAATTAAGGCCTATACGCATTGAGGTAGGCATTATTTCAGAGGCAGATGGCTCTGCTTATGTGGAATGGGGCGGAAACAAAATTTTGTGCGGCGTATACGGGCCGCGGGAATGCATTCCAAGACATGAGGCAAACCCTTACAGCGCTATTATAAGGGTGCGCTATATGATGGCGCCCTTTGCTTCTTATGAAGAGCATGGCCGTATGGGACCTACTAGAAGGAGCATAGAACTTTCTAAAGTTATTAGGAATGTTTTTGAGAATTTGATAGTAAAGGAAAGGTTTCCTAATACGCAGATTGATATTTATTTAGATGTTTTGCAGGCCGAGGGCGGCACCAGAACCGCTTCCATAACTGCAGCAGCCGCCGCGCTTATTAATGCCGGCATTCCCATGCGCGATGTGGTGGCAGGCATTGCGGTGGGCAAAGCGGACGGGCATATTATCGTGGATTTAGGGAAAGAGGAAGATAACTTTGGCGAATCAGACATGCCTTTAGCCATTTCAAGAAAGGATAAAAAACTCTATCTAATTCAGATGGACGGGCTTTTAACAAAAGAGGAAATAAAGGAGGCGCTGGAGAAGGCGGAAAAGGCGGTGGAGAGCATACATGCAAAGCAGTTGGAGGCGTTAGAACGCTATTATAAAGAAGAAAAGCGCGAATTTAAATGGTAGGTGATGGTATGGATGATTTGAAGGATGTAATTTTATATCACATGCGCAGGGATGTTATGCTTTCTACTTTAAGAAAAGGGACGCGCTATGATGGCAGACCTTTTGATGAATATCGGGAGATTAAGATAGAGTATGGGCCCATAAAAACTGCGGAAGGTTCTGCCATTGCTCACATAGGAAACACCAAGGTTTTGGCCGCTGCAAAGTTTGAGGTGGTGAAGCCCTTTGCTGATAGGCCTGATGAAGGGGTGCTTACCGTAAACAGCGAATTTTTGCCTACCGCTTCAGCGCAGTTTGAAAGCGGCCCACCTGATGAAAATTCCATTGAATTGGCGCGCGTGGTGGATAGGGGAATAAGAAGCGCTGAGAGCGTAGATTTAAAGAGTTTTTTCATAGAAGAGGAGAAGGTTCTGGGCTTGTTTTTGGATATCTTTGTTTTAGACCATGCAGGCAATCTCTTTGACGCTGCCGCGCTGGCGGCTATTGCTTGCTTAAAAAACACCCGCATGCCTAAAATTGAGGAGGGTGAGATTGTTAGAAAGGAGTTCACAGGCCCTCTCAAACTTAAAAATTATCCTGTAGCCACCACTTTGGCTAAAATCGCTGATTATTGGCTGGTGGACCCTTCCCTTGATGAAGACAAAGTGGCAGATTCGCTCATAACTATAACTACTGTAGAAGGTCATGTGTGCTCTATGCAAAAGAGAGAAGGCGCTCTTACGAAAGAGGAGTTGCTGGACTGCATAGACATAGCATTTAAAAAAGGTAATAAGATAAGATCTATATTAGAGAGGGATTAAAATGAGGACCGCTAAATATGGTGCCACAAACAGAAAGCTAGTGAAAAAGGTTCAAGAGCAGAAGAGGAAGAGGTATGAATGCCCTAAATGCAATAAAGTTAAGGTAAGAAGAAAGAGTTATGCGCAATGGGAGTGCCGCTCCTGCGGTGCACTGTTTGCAGGTGCTGCTTACACCCTTTCCAGCAAAGCGGGAGAAACCATAAAGCGCCTTATTTATGAGAAGGAGGGTTAACATGGCTGAGTACCGCGATTTGGAGACCGGGAAAATTATTGAGATAGATGAGAAGAAGTTTGATTTTCCCAGCAGCGGGGCGAAAATATTATTGAAAACGCGCCCTCCTATTGCCAAGGAGGTATCTACCGATTAATTACTACCAGCAGGTATGCCTCCAGAGAGACGCGGCTGTTGGCTAGGGCGCTGCATGGATTTTATTTAGCGCGCGGCAAACGCACCATAAGGGCGTTGGTGGAGCGGGCGAGGAAGAAGGGCTTTGAATGGGTTGTGGTTGTGTGTGATGGTAGAACGCTTTGTATTAAAGTGGATGAAGTGGGGCGCTGGCAATGGAGTTTTCCTGTAAAATAACTGTAAAGTGCGGGGAAGAGGTGGCGAAAAATATTGCTTCCGCCCTTTCACATGAAGGAAAGGTGGGGCGCGCTGATGCGCGAATATTTATAAAAAAGGATGGGGTGGAAATAGATATTAAAGCGTTGGATGCGGTTTCTTTAAGGGCTACCGCAAACGCTTTTTTAAGGATGCTTAGTATTATAGATGAGGTGGAAAGGCATGAAAAAAGAGGAGTTGGGAAGAGAGATAGCGGAGTATGAGAATTTAGAGAAACAGTTGGAAATGCTCCTTATCCAAAAGCATCAAATACAGGCGCAGTTGAATGAGATAGGGCATGCGTTGGAGCATTTAAAAGGCGCTAAGGGCGAGATCTATCGCAATGTGGGCTCTATAATAATTCACACCACCAAAGAGGAGGCGGAAAAGGATTTGAAGGATAGGGAGGAGTTGCTTAAGGTTAAATTGGAAACGCTCTCTAAGCAGGAGGAGAAGTTGAGGAAGGCGGTGGCGGACGCGCAAAAAAAGTTGCAGGAAAAGATGAAAAAATATGGCCAGTGAGTTTGAGCGTTTTTTAGCAAAGTATGGCAAGGAGCCGCTCATTATTCTTACTCATAATAAGGCAGACCCTGATGCTATTGCATCTGCTTTTGCTCTTCATAAGGCCCTCCCCAACAGCGTTATCGCAACGCATGAAGAGATGAGGGAAGGTGCTAAGCGGTTGGTGGAGCGCTTTAATATAAAAATTTATACTTTGGACCAATTGAAGAAAGAGGATTGGGCTGGGCTGGTGGTGGTGGATACCAGCAGTTACACTCTTGTTCCTCAAGCGCGCGGTTGGAAGGTTTTGCTTATTATAGACCATCATAAAAGCGAAGGAAGAGATATGGAGGGAGAGTTTAATATTATTGATGAGGAGGCGGCCTCTGCTGCAGAGGTGGTTTGCGGCCTTTTGAAGGAGGTTGACAAAGAGGCGGCCTTTGCGCTCGCTGTTGCTATTGTTGCAGATGGAGCGCGCTTTAAATCTGCCCGCCTTCAAAGTTTTGAGCAGTTAGCAAGGATGATGCGCATTTGCGGCGCACCTTATTCAGAACTTTTAGAATATGCAGAACCTGAGTTGCCGCCTGACAAAAAACTTGCAATCCTAAATACTGCTTTTAATTGCACCGTTGAAGTGGTTGCTGGCTATGTGGTTGCAAGAGGGGTCGCAAAAGAGGGCGGCGAGTCCGATGTTTCCTCTTTTCTTACAGAGATGGCAGATGTTGCGTTTGTTTCAAGAAGGAAAGGAGAGGAGACCCGCATCTCTGCAAGGGCGCGGAAGCATGTTCATGTTCCTTTGCAAAAGGTGATGGCTGCTGTCGCCTCCTCTTTAGGGGGGCAAGGAGGGGGCCATGCTAAGGCGGCAGGCGCTTCGGTGCGCGCTGACCCTGAGGTTGCTTTAGAGGAATGCATCACCCAATTTACTCTTTTAGCAACTGGTAGGTCTGGTTGATGTCATTGGAGCAGAGAATGAGTGCAGAGGTGCCGTTAGAGAGCGGAACCGCAAAGAGGTAGGTGAGGTTTATATTTTTTTCAGCAAGTTTGGAAGTTATTTTGGCCAACTCGCCGGGTTTGTTCTCCAAATGAAAGTAAAGCACCTCTCTTTTTCTAAACTCAAGCCCTTTACTCCTCAAAATCTCTTCAGCCCTTTCTGCATCTCTTTCTTCCACCAACAGATGGGTGTTAACCACTCTTTTTTCTTCAGGCAGCACAACTGCTGAAATGCCATTTTCTTTCAATTTTTCCGCAACATTCCTTACGCTTTCCCAAGT
>JALWZW010000078.1:0-1514 GCA_026992595.1 Microcaldota archaeon
AGTATTATAAGCAGGTGGTGGTTGATGGGGGGGAGGTGGGCTCCTTCATTCGCGCCTTTATCTATTCCTCTAACCACACCTCTTTGTTTGCAAGGCAGGTTTGTTAGCGTTTTATTCCATAAAAAGTTGCGCTAAAATTGGAGTATACTCCATAAAAAGTTCAACTTTTTGTGGAGCATTTTTAAATCTTGGGTGCGGAAAATAGGTTATGTACTATTGGAGGGAAAAGGAAGGGGATTTTTTATCCCTTATTAAAAGCACCAACATCCTTTTAAGAGGGCCGCGGCAGGCAGGCAAGACCACTTTATTAAAGGAGATGGCTAAACGCTTGAACGCATATTATTATACTTTAGATGAGCCAAACACTCTTTTTATTTTTGAACGAGACCCCTCTTCTCTTGTTAAAGGGGATGTGGTTTTTATTGATGAGATTCAGGAAAGCCCTAATGCGGGAAGGGTGCTTAGATATTTGACAGACCATTTTGCCGATGTGCGCTTTGTTTTTTCTGGCTCAGGTGCTTTTGATATAAAATACTCTATCTCTTCTTATTTGGTGGGGCGCGTTCGCCCCTTGCTTCTTTTACCCCTTTCTTTTAAAGAGTTTGTGAAATGGCGCTCGCCCGCTCTTTTTGATTGGTATTCTAAATATTGCGGCATGTTTTACAGTTTTTTGGAAGGCGGCCCTTTTCCTTCCGCCTCTCCTCTACCAGCGCTTGAACCGCTTTTTAGGGAATATGTGCTTTATGGCGGTTTTCCCAAAGTGGTTTTATCTGAAGATAAGGAGGCGGAATTGCGCTCTTTAGTGGATTTTATGATTGATAAAGATGTGGTGCGCTTTTTTGGTTTGAGGAATAGGGAAAAGTTGTGGACGGTGTTGAAAAATTTGGCATACCGTTCTGGCAAACTTTTAGATTATTCCTCGCTGGGCGTGGATTATAAAACCGCGGTTCATTATGTAAGCATTTTGCAGGGCAATCATTTAATTGAACTTCTTCCCTCTTATTCCAAAAATCCTTCTGTGGAACTTAGAAAGGCTAAAAAGGTTGTTTTTTATGATTCCGGCTTTAGGCGCTCTTTGATTCCTTTGGAGAGCGGATTTGTTTTAGAGGAGTTTGTTTTTAGACAACTGCTCCCTTCTTTTTATTGGAGGGATAGGCATAAGCACGAGGTAGATTTTATTTATAAGGGCATACCTGTAGAGGTTAAAAAAGGGGGAAAGGTGGGCCGCGGCTTTTACGCTTATTTAAGGTATTATGCCCCTAAGCGCGCTGTGATTCTGCATTTATCTTGGGAAGTTAAGGAGGAGCGCTACCGCGAAACCACCGTTCTCCACTGGCCTATTTATCTTCTGTAAAGAACCTCTTTATTCTTTCGGCAACCTCTTTTAATGCTTGAGGGCTGGCCTTTGTGGCTTTGCCAGGATTTAGGTCTCCCACTCCTCCCATCGGTATAAGATGGATATGGACATGGGGCACCAAAAATCCCTCCACCATCACTCCAACCCTTGCGCACCC
>JALWZW010000078.1:1524-3287 GCA_026992595.1 Microcaldota archaeon
GTGCCCCTCATCTTCCCATATTTTCGCTGCTTCCAATTCTCCTTTGGCGATTTTGCAAAACACACATTCCATGATTTAATGTGAAACAACAATCAATAAAACCGTTCCGATATTTTTTTCCAAATTTTGCTTGATTTGTATGTGTGGTCATCTATTTTTTCAGTTAATTTTACTATTTCCACCCCTTCTGGCTTAAGGAATGCTTTCTGGTCATAGCCGTACACTATAACATCCGGCTTTACTTTTTCCACAATTTTTTGCGGGTCCTCCCCGCCTGCAAGCGCCACATCCACACATTTTAACTCCTCTACTATCGCCTTTCTGTATTCTTGCGGATGGATAGGGGCGCGGCCCTTCCTCCTTATCATCTCATCGCGCGCCACTACCACCACCAGCACATCGCCCAGCGCCTTTGCCTTCTTAAGCGTATAAATATGGCCTATGTGCAGTATGTCAAACACCCCTCCTGTGAGCACCACCTTTATTTTCTTCCTCGCTTCCTCTGTTAATATGCGCTTTTCTTTATCTACCCATTTTTCATCGCAGTATTCAGGCGGTATTTTACCATGTTTTAACTGCAGAATGTAGAGTTGCTTTATCCTCTCCTTCATTGTTTAATTTTTTTGCTCTTATATCTTTAAATATGCGTATTGCTTCTATTGATTTTTTTAGAGGGCTGGCAGTTGTGTTAATGCTTTTTTACAGCATCATTTTTCGCCTAAGCGATAACCTGCCATGGCTCTTGGACCATAACCAGCCCTTCTCCCTTCACTTAGGCGATTTTGTGCTTTCCATGTTTCTTTTTACCACCGGAATGGCGCTTTATTTTATGCGAACCTTTAAATGGGAGCGCTGGGCGAGGATGTTTTTTATATGGTTTCTCTTCTCCCCTTTTTCCTCTGGGAAGCTTTTTGGGATGGACGAGTTGGTGCTTAACGCTTTGCTCTCCCTCCTCTCTTTTCCCTTTATAAACGCGCCTTCTTGGGTTTTGGCGCTTCTTTCTCTTTTCACCGTAGCGCTCTACCCCTTCATATCTTTAAGCGAGGATTATTTAGGCGGCTATCCTGCCGCTATTTTTTATTGGCCTGTGATGCTGTGCGGTATCTTGGCTGCAAGGAACTTAGATAAGCCGCTGCGCTTACTTCTTGCCCTCTTTTTAGCCGCCCTTCTCTCCTTGCTTCTTTTTCCTCCTTATAAAATGAGCGCTTCCCCTTCCTTCATGCTTCTTTCCGCCCTCTTCTCCCTTTCTCTATTTTCCCTTATTCATAAAACGCGTTTAAGTTCTAAATGGTTAGAAACGCTGGGGCGGTTTTCCCTCTATTATTGGTCTTTTATGCTTGTCCTTCTTACCTTCATCTCTCTTGCCGCACTCTATTACGGCTATCCAGGCCGCTTTTCCCTTTCTTGGCAGGAGGCGCTTTTCTTAACCCTTCTCCTCTCCTTCCTCACCGCCCTTGCAGTCCTTATATGGAAAGCGCCAGAGGTTTTTAAAAAGTATTTAGAAAGATTTAATTGAGGTTGTTTTTATGAAAAAGGGGTTGGTTGCGTTTGCTTTTATGCTTCTTTTCGCGGGGGTAGTGCTTGCAGGTTCTACTAGAATTCAAAACGCTATAGCTCAATTATGCCAAGATGCTCAAACAATCCTAGGCGCAGCAGTAATGCTCTTAGTGGTCTTAGCAGCAGTGGTATATGGTATTGGCCAAGTGATGGGAGCAGAGACAAGAGCGCGTGCTTCAGTATGGGCAACCTCTATGATTATAGGT
>JALWZW010000079.1 GCA_026992595.1 Microcaldota archaeon
GGGGAGGGTGCTGTATCATACTTGCACAAGATGAGGAGAGGGTGAAAAAGGCGCTTGTGGAAAGCGGGTATGAGATTTTTTAGGCAGGTTTTTAAAGAGAACGATATATTATAGAAAAGACAGAGGCGCACAGTCCCGCAAGGGGCGAGCCGGAGGGATTGAATGATCAGGAAGGAAAACCCTTATTTGATTGAATTAATAAAAACGCTTTATAAGGCGGATAAAGCGGTTTGGAAAAGGGTGGCAGAGCTGCTTTCAAAGCCGAGGAGAAAAAAGGTGGAAGTTAATATAAGCAAGTTAGAACGCTATGCTAAAGAAGGCGATGTGGTGGTGGTGCCAGGAAAAGTGCTAGGGAGCGGGGAATTGAAGAAGAAAATAACGGTGGCCGCCTTTTCCTTCAGCAAAAACGCGAAAAGATTAATAGAGAAAAGCGGGAGCAGGGCGCTTTCTATAGAAGCGCTTTATAAAGAAAATCCGCAGGGAGCGGGCGTTATTATAATGAGGTGATGGTAATGCAAGTTATAGACGCATCCAATCTTGTATTCGGAAGGGCTGCTTCGCAAATAGCAAAAATGCTGCTTAACGGCGAGGAAGTGCATGTTATAAACGCTGAAAAGTTTGTGCTGGTGGGCAATCCGCGCTATATTGTGGAGCGATACATGGCAAGGAGAAGGGCAAAGCATAAGAGAGACCCTGAACTTTCCCCCAAATGGCCAAGAGTACCGCATCTATTGGTTAAAAGGATGATAAGGGGGATGCTCCCCTATCGCAAAGCGCGGGGAAGAGAGGCGTTTAAAAGGCTCAGGGTGTTTGCAGGAAATCCTAACAACGCCCAGCCCACAACAGAATTAAAAAACGCGCAGTATAATAATGTTGATAAATGCATTACCATAGAGGAGTTGTGCAAAAGGTTAGGATATACAGGATGATAACATGGCAGGGAGAAGAAGCAAAAAAAGGAAAAAAGCGGTAAAGAGTGTGGTTGCGCGAGGGAAGAGAAAGAATAGCGTGGCGCGAGCCACTGTGAAAGAGGGCAAAGGTATAGTGCGCATTAACAGCGTTAATCTTAATGCCCTTCAAAACAGATACATAAAAGAATTGATATACGAGCCGTTGGAGATATTAGGCGAGCGGGCCAATAAAGTAGATATTCGCGTTAATGTTTATGGAGGAGGAGTGATGGGCCAAGCGCAAGCGGCAAGAACAGCCATAGCAAAAGGACTGGTTGCTTATTTTGAAGATAAGCAGCTTTATGACAGGTTTGAGAGCGTGGATAAATGGCTGGTAGTGGAAGACCCCAGAAGGATAGAGCCCAAAAAGTATAAAGGAAGAAAGGCAAGGGCAAGATTCCAGAAATCTTATAGATGATTCTTAGAGGTGAAGGTATGGAATTCCCAATCAGATGCTTTACCTGCGGCGCGGTTATAGGACATTTGTATGAAAAGTATGCAGAGAGAACAAAAAATGAGGAGAGGGGCAAGGTGTTAGATGAGTTAGGGGTAAAGCGCTATTGCTGTAGAAGGATGTTTATAAGCCATGTGGACACCTTGCCTCATGTGCTGAGATACCAGCGCGTGTAGTAATAAAGAAAAGTAAGGGAAGGCAAGGGGCAGTTAGGAGCCGTATTTTTTCGCCTTCCCTAAAAGGTTGAGAACAAGGGGCATAATATCTCTGCCGTGAAGATGGCCCAGGCCCCCTCTCATGCACTCTTGCTCTGAAAAGCGCCTCACCCCATCCACCCTCTCCCCTCCCCATACAAGCAAAGGCACCTCATGGCCTGAATGGCGCTTTAAGGCAACAGGAGTGGAATGGTCTCCGGTGAGAATTATAGAGGAGGCATAAGGGAGGGCATGCTTAAGGGCGCGGTCAATGCGCTCTAACATCTTCTTTTTCTTTTCAAAATCCCCATCATGCCCTGCGCTGTCGCATGCTTTCACATGCACAAACACCAAATCATACTTTTTAAGCGCGGCGGCCGCCTTCTTAAACTTTCCGTCAACATCTGTGTTAAAATCACCAGTAGCACCTTTTACATTAAGCACATCCATGCCTACAAATTTTGCCACCCCTTTATAAAGCGCGCCGCCTGCAATGCAACAAGCGCTCAGCCCAAAACGCTCTTTTAGAGAAGGAACTTTTCTATAAACACCGCTCCCTCTCAGCAAAACATAGTTTGCAGGAAGGGAAAGAGAGCGGTTGAGAGGGGCAGAGGAAAGCACTTTGTGGGATAGAGAGGAAAATTTGTTTATTACAGAGGCGGTTTTTTTGGCGTTGGGAGCGGTAGGGCGGGCTTTGAGAGGAGGGGCGCGCGCATGAGGGTCTGTTTCTGTAACATGAGCGCTTAAACCTTTTCCTCTAAAAACCACCGCCAACCGGTGCTCCACAGTGTGCTTTACAATAACCTCTACATCCTCTATTTTAGAGGGCAGAAGGGCTGCTAACTTTTTTGCCTTCTTACTCTCCACCCTGCCTGCCCTCCTATCCACAATAACCCCTTTCTTCAAAGTAGCGAAATTGCCTCTAAAAGCAACATCCCCCTCCTTAAGCGCGATACCTGCGCCCAACGCTTCCAAAGGACCCCTCCCGGGGTAATAAACTTCAGGGTCATAACCTAAAATCTGCAGATGGGAAACATCACTGCCAGGAACGCGGAAGCGGCCTACAGGCGCCATCATGCCTGTAATCCCTTCTTTTGCCAAACGGTCCATAATAGGGGTGCGCGCTTTTTCTAAAGGCGAAGGCGGAAGGTCGCCCAACCCGTCAATAACAACCAATAAAAGCGCCATGAATGCTTCATTACTTTAACCTTTAAATATGCTCTTTTCAACGCTAAAAGCAAATTTTTTATATATTAGATGCATAGCGCAAAACATGAAGGAAATTGAAGACACCATAAGAAAAATAAAAACGCTAGAGATTCAAGGGGCGCGCAATGTGGCAAGGGCGGCTTTGGAAAGCGTTCTTTTATATATAAATAAACGAGGGGAGAGAGGGGTGGGAAAAGTTATAGAAAAACTTAAAAAAAGCAGACCGACCGAGCCAATGGCAAGAAATGTGTTGGCAAAGGTTGAAAGCGCAAAAGGTGCAAAAGCCAAAATACAAGCGATAAAAAAACTGCTGAAAGAATTAGAAGAGAACAAAAAAAAGATAGCAGTATATGGC
>JALWZW010000080.1:0-6048 GCA_026992595.1 Microcaldota archaeon
TCAAGGAGTTTTATCCTTTAAAAAGAGGGCAGAAGGTTGCGGTTGCTTTTAGCGGTGGGAAAGATTCTTCAGTGCTTCTCTACTTGCTTAAAACCCTTGCTCTTCCTCCTGTGGAAATTGTTGCGGGAAGCATAGATGAAGGCATTAAAGGTTATAGAGACAAAGGATTGGAAAAGGCAAAACACCTTGCTAAGCAGTTGGGCGTGGAACATGTTATTTATTCTTATAAAAAAGAGGTAGGGTTAAGTTTAGATGAGATTGTAGAAGATTTTAAAGGTGAGCCGCCCTGCAGCCATTGCGGGGTGCTAAGAAGGGCGCTTTTGCAAAAGGCGGCAAGGAGCATAGGCGCTGATTTTTTGGCAACAGGGCATAATTTAGACGATGCAGTCCAGGCATTTTTCCTTAATTTAATGAAGAACGACCCTAAGCAGATAGGCCGCTTTATAAAGCAGGAAAAAGTCGGTATAATGGTGCCTCGGATTAAGCCGCTTATACTTTGCCCTGAAAAAGAGGTGGCTCTTTACGCGCTTTTGAAAGAGTTGCCTATTGATAGCAATGATTGCCCTTACGCTTACCTATCTATGCGCGGCTATGTGAGAAAGATGCTTAACGAGATGGAGGAACGCTACCCAGGAGTAAAATTCAGAATATTTAAGAGTATGTTGGCATTGGAGAAAGAGGATGAGAGGCAATGGGTGCTTTGCAAATGCGGCATGCCCACCTCTTCCAAAGAATGTATGTTTTGCAAGCGCCTTTCCCTCTACCGCTCCTCTCAAGAATGCAATATTTAAAATTTCCATATTTAAAACTTTTTAATGGAAGTGGTGTTTTTAGGTACAGGTGGAGGGAGGTTTAATTTAATTAAGCAAATACGCGCAACGGGCGGCTTTAGGATAAACACTGATGTGGCAAATATTCATGTAGACCCTGGGCCTGGGGCGTTGGTACGGAGCCATCAATTTGCCCAAGACCCCTTGAGCATTGATTGTGTAATTGTAAGCCATCACCACACCGACCATGTAAGCGATGCGCAGGTGATGGTTGAGGCAATGACCCATTATACGCTTAAAAAAAGAGGGATTTTTATAGGAAGCAAAAATACCATAGAGCAGAATGGTATAAGCAAATGGCATCAAAAGCTTGTCGCTACCTGCTGGGCTGCAGAGCCCTTTGTAAAAAAAAGGTTTTCTACGGAAAAAGGAGAATTTGAGATTGAAATCCTGCCGATGAAGCACGGCGAGCCAACCACTTTTGGCTTTAAACTTTATGTAGATAAGGTGTTAGGTTATATTAGCGATACCGAGTTTCAAGATTGGTATGGAGAAAAATTCCAGGGCTGCGATTTGCTCATCATAAACTGCAGTAAATATAAGCCAGACAAATACGGCGGGCATCTAACAGTGGCAGACACCATTGCTATATTAAAGGAAGCCAAACCCAAAATTGCGGTGATAACTCATTTGGGTATGACCATGCTAAACAACAACCCTGAAAAAATTGCTGAAAAGGTTGCGGAAGAGAGCGGGGTGAGGGTTATTGCAGCGCATGATGGGATGCGCTTAGAACTCAACGGCCAACTCTCCCTCTGAACGCTCCACCACCACCTCTTTCACCCTGCAAACATGCTTTATCTCTTCCTTTAACTCTTCATCTATGCTGCCCTTAACCACACACCTCTCCAGCTCCGCGCCTTGTGATAAACGGTTGTTGGATTTATACTGCCTTATCTTGCTCACAATCTCTTTAAGCATCTCCCCTTTTTTCACCGCCTCTTCATCCACCTTTTCTCCAAAAGGCCATCTCTGCTTATGCACGCTGCCCCTTCCAAATATTTGATATATCTCTTCTGTAATGTGGGGGGTGAAAGGAGCCAGGAGCAACAGCGTCTTTTCCAACACTTCTGTGAGCGCATAGAGCGCCCCTTCCTTTTCATTATTTTCATAGACGCGATATTTAACATATTCTAAATAGTAATCGCAAAAATCATTCCAAAAGAAGCGGTGGATGGCGTGGATGGCTTTATGAAATTCATAGCGTTCCATCGCTTCGCTCACCTCTTTTATAGTTGCGTTAAGTTTGGACAGTATCCACCTATCAACCGTTTTTAAGCGCGCCGGCTTTTCTTGCCTAATGCCTGCGTTTATTACAAATTTGCTTGCGTTCCACAACTTGTTTAAAAACGCTTTAGCGTAATGAATATCCTCATAACTGAAAGGCCTGTCTTTTGCCATCGCGCCGCTCATAGCCGCCCATTGCCTTATTGCATCTGCAGGATAATCTTTCAATAACTCAGAAGGCGAGATAACATTCCCTAAACTTTTACTCATCTTTTTACCATCAGGCGCCAACACATTTCCGTTGAGGAGTATTGTTTCAAAAGGAGGAATGCCTGTAAGCGCCACGCCGCTTCTGTAAATAGTATAAAAGGCCCAGGTGCGCACTATCTCCACTCCTTGCGGCCTTAAGGAAACAGGATAAAGCTTTTTCATCCTTTCTTCATCTGGCCAACCTGCGATTATAAGAGGAGTAATGGAAGAGTCCACCCAACAGTCACAAACGCTTCTTTCTGGCTCCATTTCCTTTCCGCACTTGCACTGCTTCTTTGCCGCTTTTTCTGGATAAAAAGGCAGTTCTTCTGCAGGCGCGGTCTCCCCGCATTCGCATACATAAAAGGGAAGCGGGGTGCCAAAAAGCCGCTGGCGTGATATCACCCAATCCCATTCAGCGCCTTCCACCCAGTCAATGAGGTAGGTGATGCCAAAGTCAGGTACCCATTGTATGCGGTGAGCCATTGCCTTAATCTCTTTTGCAGGTGTTTTAATATCTGCAAACCACTGCATGGAGGGAAGCAGTTCTACCACTGTCCCGCACCTATCATGCACCTTCACGCTGTGCTCCAACGCTTTTTTCTTCCTCACCTTTTGCCTGCTCTCTAATAGTTCTATTATTTTTTCTCGCGCTTCCTCAACTTTCAACCCCTCCAATTCTTTCACACCTGTATTAACCATTCGCCCTCTTTCATCTATAATCTGCTCCATAGCCAACGCATATCTGTGCATCCACACAACATCCATCTTGTCTCCAAAAGTACAAACCATAACCAAACCGCTTCCAAACTCTTTATCCACATCCTTATCAGCAATAAGCGGCACCTTTTTGCCTAAAGGAGTTATCAACACATCGCCCAATGCCTTATACCTCTCATCTTCAGGGTGGTAAAGCACTGCTTGGCAGGCGGGCAGCATCTCCGGCCTGGTGGTCGCTATTAGATGCTCTCCTCCTTTTTCATCTTCAAAGGCGAGCCAAACCATTACACCCTTTTTCACAACATCGTCCAATTCTGCCTTTGCCAGCGCAGACCTGCAGCGAGGACACCAATAAACAGGGTATTTGTCCCTGTACACCAACCCTTTTTTGTACATTTTTATTAAGGAGAGTTGAACTTTTTTATGGTACTCTGGGTCCATGGTTCTGTACTCATAGCGCCAATCAGCCGAAAACCCCAACTCCTTCATCTGCCTTTTCATCCTTTTTATCATCTCTTCTGTCCATTCCACGCATTTTTTTCTAAATTCCTCAGGCGGCAACCTTCCATACTTTTTCTCCACCCTTACTTCTGTGGGAAAACCCTGAGTATCCCATCCCTGCGGATAATAAACATTAAATCCTTTCATACGCTTATAACGCGCCACAAAATCAAAGAATGAATAGGAAAGAACATGGCCCATGTGCAATTCTCCGCTGGTGAAAGGAGGGGGTGTATCTATTGAATAAATAGGCCTTTTCTCATCATTTTCATCAAAATCATATACTCCTTCTTCCTCCCATTTATCCTGCCATTTTATCTCTATTTCTCTAGAATACCTTTTAGGAAGCATAAAGAGTTAAAAAAGGGAAGTGTTTTTAAACGCTTTAACCTATTTTTTAATGTGCGCATTCCATTTTTAGATGTTTTGAAAGGTTTAGGAATTATTTTAATGGTGATTTACCACTGGTTTTTTGATTTAAATTATTTTAACATAGAAGAGATTCCTATTTTAACCTCCCTATCATGGATTCTCTTTCAGCGCGTTATTGGCTTCCTTTTCCTTTTTTGTACAGGCGCGGCGCTTTATTTCCATAAGAACCCTAAAAAGCGCTTTAAAAGGTTTTTAGAATTAGGCGCCATTGCGCTTTTAATCTCTTTCGCCACTTGGCTTTATGCAGGCGAGGCGTTTGTGAAATTTGGTATAATCCATTTAATAGCGGTTTCTAACCTTCTCATCCTCCTTTTCCCCCGCTCTCCTTATAATGCGCTTTTAGGTATTTTTATCATAATCTTGGGCTTGCGCCCAATTTATACAGACCTGCCTTTTCTATTTTGGCTTGGCCCTATCACCAAGGATTATGTTGCCTTAGATCACTACCCTCTTATACCCTGGTTCGGCGCGGTTTTAATAGGGTACTCATTCGCCCCTTATCTTCAAAAAATAAACCTTTCCAACACTTTATTAGAAAAAATAGGGAAAAATTCGCTTCTCATCTATCTAATCCACCAACCGCTCCTAATCATCTTAATTTCGCTCATTTTCGGAGTCCCTATTTTCTAAAGACCTTGTGACCCTCCTTGTTTGTAACCTTATCTAAACCATTTAAAAATGTTTTTAGATAGATAAAACTTCATGTATACCTATAAAAAGAAATTTTCAGGAAGTTTTGAAGATGCAGTAGAAAGAGTGCGTGAGGAATTAAGCAAAAGAGGGTTCGGGGTGCTTACAGAGATTGATGTAAAAGAAGTTTTGAAGAAAAAGTTAGGTGTAGAGCACCCAAGATATTTAATATTAGGTGCATGCAACCCTCACTTTTCCCACAAAGTGCTTCAAGAAGAAAAAGAAATAGGTGCTCTCCTTCCCTGTAATGTAATTGTTTATGAAGACGGAGAGGGGGTTTTTATCTCTACTGTTTTACCCACCGCCCAATTAGCAATTGTTCCCAATCAATCTATTAAGCCGGTTGCGGAGGAAGTGGAAAAACTTCTTAAGGAGGTGGTGGATAATGTATAAATATTTGATTTTTGTTTCGCTCTTGTTTTTGGCTGGCTGTCTTTCCACTTCTCAGCAAGGATATATTAACATTGATAGTGATACTTTAGATAACATGCTTAAAAATAAAGATTTTATTTTAGTTAATGTTCACATCCCTTACGAAGGTGAGATAGAAGGCACTGATTATAACATTCCTTATAATGATATAGAGCAGTTAACCGCCACTTTACCTAAAGACGCAAAGATTGTCCTTTACTGCAGAAGCGGCTCCATGAGCGCCCAAGCAGCAAAGGCATTGGTAGAAAGAGGATATACAAACATTTATAATTTAGAGCGTGGAATGATTGAGTGGAAAGCGACCGGAAGAGAATTGGTTTTTAAGCGATAACATTTAATTTTTTTTGCATTTTTATTCTTTCAACACCTCAACCTTCCCTTTCTTCAGCACCAACACAATATCTGCAGTATTCTTAAGCGCGGCGCTGAAAGCAGAGTCGGTGCCTATAATCATGGTCTTCTTCCCCCTTTTTCTTGCCTTTATCAAAATAGGCCTAAAGTCAGTATCCCTGCTCATTATTGCTATCATATCTATATTAGGGTCTAACACATATTCCATCGCCTCTATTGCAAGCGTCACATCTACATCTCCTGTCGTTATCTCTGTCTCAAACCCTTGATTAACCATTGCTTCTATTAGTTTGTCAGAAGCGTACTGGTCTAAATATACTTTTGCCACCCTTACATTGCCGTAAGCTTTCAACTCCTCGCGCACCTTATTCAAATCCACGCTAAAGGTCTTCCTCAAAATATTAGGCCCATCCACTAAAAGCGCAATATCTGGCTTTTCTTTAAGCCACCTTCTTAACCAGCCAAACACGCTCACACCCCAAAAAATCTTTTAGCATTTTTTGCAGTTTCTTCTGCCACCTTTTCATACCCCACTTTCTTTATATCTGCAATATATTTAATCGCTTCCCTTATCACCTCAGGCGTTCGCCCCACATAAGGCGAATCGCTCTCTACC
>JALWZW010000080.1:6058-9688 GCA_026992595.1 Microcaldota archaeon
CTACCACTAAATGCTTTAAATCCACTCTTTTTATAACCTCTTTTCGCGTTTTTGAATGCAAATGAATTATAGAAATCATACCTCCCTGCTTTACCACCTGCTCTGCCTGTTCTGCAGAACCTGAGAAAAAATGCATTAAAAAGCGCCTCTTGCCTAAAATCTCCAATGCGTCAGCCACAGCGTCTCTCTTCTTCCCTTCTATTTCGCCGTTGCGCGTGTGGATTACCAGCGGCAAAGAAAGGTCGTCAGCCAATGCAATCATTTCCTCAAAAACCCTTCTCTGCGCCTCCACCTGCGCTTCTCTCTCCGCCCATTTATAATCCAACCCCACCTCGCCGATGGCGCAAGGGCTTTGGCTTTTTATAAATTTTATTGCCTTTTCCACATCCTCGCCTTTCAGCACAGTTTGGGGCGCTACACCCAACACATAAGGATAGCCCATTTTAACCGCTTTTATATTTGAGTGGTGCGAATAACCCACTACAATAGGAAAAATATCTGAAGGCGGGCTGTAGTGCTTTATGTCAAAGAGGTGGCAGTGCGTATCCACCAATTTTCCATCCATGCTTTTAAAAATAAGTTTAACGCTTTAAAAAGGTTTTATAAACTTTGCCGCTCTTTTAAAAAAGAAAAACTAAGTAGGTGGTTTTTTGAAAGTGAAAAAAGCGTTGATTGCGGCAGTAGGATTATTAACTACTTCTGCAAGCTTTGGCGCTTTGATGTTTGGGAATACGGTGCTGGTGGATGATGAGGGAAAACCTCAAGTTAAAGTGGTGGTTGGGGAAAAGGCACAGGTGAGCGATGCGGTGGCCGCTTCCATGATTGCTGCAGAAATAGCGCGGAGAAGTTATAAGAAGCAAATTTTAAGCGCCTCCTTGCTGGGACAACCCTCCTGCTCCACTTCTGCCACTTCCCCTGCAATCTCCTGCAACATAGCAAATGAACGCGTCCGCCTAAAACTTACTGCCCCGCAAATTGTTAAAGAAGGGACATGGACAGGTGAAAACCTTATAGGTGATTATTTAAACAGGCGGTTAATAGATAGAGAGCCAGATAATGCAAGCGACCCTGATGCTGGCTACCCCTGGGGCGGAGCGGACACTTCTGAGAACGCTAATCCTTTCACAGATGGCAACGGTGGCTTTTTAGGCTCTCCTTCTTCAGAGGCGCAAACGGTGTTTAGAATAGATTCTGCGCTTTTTTCTCCTTTTGAAGATTTTGATATAGAAGATAAAGACGGGGGGCAAAGGTATAAAGAAAAACAGTATTTGTGGATAAGCGGTTGGAATCAGTATGATAAAGATAAGGATGATGTGGTCGGAGTATTAGATTTTGTTGCTTATAGCGTAAAGTTTGATGGACCTGGCTCCTCTCAGGTGGGTATTTTAGCATGCACTCAAAGCGATAATAACGATTATAGTTTCTGTGTGGATCAGGGCGATTCTGCTCTCCTCGTGGATGCAACAGAGACGCATAAAGTTAGAGTTAGGTTTTTGGGAAGCGAATGGGTAATTAGCAGATTAGAACCGCCTAATTTAGGCGGCTCGCCTGCACTTACAACAGAAAATGTGCTTGTAGAAGGTGGGCGCCTTTCTTTAGCAAAAGAATCAATAAGCGGAATAGTTAATCAGGGCGAATATTTAGAGGTAGATGGGATAAGGTTCCAATTAGATGATTTAGAGGCACATGGAAATACGGTAGGTGCCATTATTTCTGTTATTGATAGGAATGGAAATATTATTGAACAGGATGTTATTAGACCTGGCCAAACAAGAGAGTTTAATATCAATGGGAAGGTGTACAGGTTCCATGTATATCAAGTAGCACCTGGTTACACCTTTGGTGCCAAGTGGGCAGATGTTGCGATTTTCAGCGCTGAACTTGAGTGCCGCTCAGGCGAAGAATTGAATGCAGATGAAGATAATAATAAAGGATATGTTTGCTTGTTAGGGTGGAAAAACTATAGAGCAAGTTCTGCTGCACCTTCCTCTCCTGGAGGGGGAGACCCTCGAGATCCAGATGCATTGAGGACCATTATTATTTATTCTGATAGTATAGATGAAATTTCTTCAAGCGGTGAAGATATTCTTAAACCAGGCCAATATATCCCATTGGTGAAAGACCCTGAAGAGTGGCGCCTTCAATATAAAGGACTATCTCTCACAAGCAAGGACAGAGCTAGATTAGAGTTTAGGATAAAAAGAAGTGACAAAACCATTTCAGCCAGCGATGGGCCTTTTAAGGCAGGCACTTCAACCCGTATTGCCTGCAAAATTTTTGCTCCTTATATAGAAGTGACCTCTTCAGCGGGAGGGACAGTTTTTGAAATAAGGAGGAACGATACAAGCGGGGTGGCGCAAGGAAGCCGCTTTATTATAGCGACAAATAGCGATATAAGCGATGACCCAGATTATCCAGGTGCTCTAAATGGAGATGATGATTTATTAGGCGGGCTATGTGATGCTAATGGAGATGGGACGGTGGGAGATGGAGATGAAGATGATATGACAGGGAGTTGGCCTTGGAGCGCAGCAGCGGCAGAAATTGCTCCTGGCTCTGTCTTGCTTCAGGAATCTAATGGGAAATGGGCTCTTGCTTCTTATCCCTTAGATACAGCCGCTGGCGGCCTTTCTGCATTAGAGGTTACTTACTTTGACATAGGAGATGGGGACAAGGGCTTTTTACCCACCTCTCCGCGCGGAAATGGTGGCAGTATTATAATCCAGTGGAGCGATAGAGCACAGCCCGATGGTCCTGCAGTAGATATAGATGAGGATTTAGAGACCGATGATTTTATATATGCACTTTTGAACAATCAAGACAACACAGAATATCCAAGCATTGGAGATGAACAATTGCACGATGGCACTAATGCAGATAGTGCTTCCTTTGATGCCAACATTCCAGAATTTTTAATAGGTATTGCAGAAAAAGCAGGTGAAGGAAGTTCTTATGATTTTGCAAATTATTTCGTATTTGGCATAGACCGTACAGATTCTTCTAATGATAATGATGCTACTTTTGATTTTACCAGTTATGCTTCAGATGGAGGGGGCAACAAGAAAGGAATGGTAACTTCAGATAATGAGGAAATACTTTATGTGCATGCATGGGATGGCATGAATGCAGGGCCGGTACAAAGCGGCATTGAATTTGTAGAAGAAGGATATATTTCAGAGAGAGGTTCTATTTTTAAGCAGATCCAAAAAGACCGCGTAAGTTTTGACATGGCTCACAAGTTGGGCAAGGCGCAGTGGTTCCTCTCTTCGGTTAAAAAATTCAAAATCGAGGAAACAGGCAGAATAGTTGAACTGCAGGAAGGGGAATCAGAAACCTTCAGCGGTATAACGCTGGAAGTGCTTTCTATTGACCAAGACCTCGCTGACTGTACTGCGGGCGGTGCAGGTGTGAGCTGCAGCGTTGATACCTCTGGCCTCTCTGCAGTTATCTTGCCTGCAAACGCACCTTCTGCTGAAGTTGCCTTGCCCTATCAAGGTTCCTTGGGTGACTTGGTAATCCTTGATAAAAATGCAGAAGGTGTAGGCACCCTTATTGCAGTGGGTGGTGACAGAGTAAACAGCGTGACCGCACAGTTGCTCCAAGATGTGGACTGGACTGCAGAAAGGAAAG
>JALWZW010000081.1 GCA_026992595.1 Microcaldota archaeon
GGATAACATATACCCACATATCTCTTCTCAAGCAAGCGCCTTAAAAAAAGAGGGAGAGGAAAGAGAGAGGGGAAGGAAAGAAGGGGAGGGGAGAAAGGGAGAAGAGAAGGGCGAGAGAAAGGAGGAGAAGGAAAGGAAGAAAACAGGAGAAAAAATAATAATATTGGAAAATGAGAAAGAAGCGAAGAATATAAGCGAAAAACTGAGAAAGGAGATACTGAAAGGAAAGATAAAGGGGATAAAAGGGTTTGACGGCAAATACTACCTCATAAATACAAAGTATTTTGCCTACCTAAGGTCCAAAATAATAAAAATCCTAAATAAACCGATGAAATTAGGAGAAATCGCAGAAAAAGCAGGGGCAGGGGAAGAAGAATGTAAAGCAACGCTGCTGTTAATGGCGGAAAACGGAGAGGTGATGGAAAAAAGAAAAGGTATTTATGCGCCCGTGTAATATTGAAATAGGGATAGCGTGAAAGAGTTGATGATAAAAGATGAGATACATGGAATAATAACATTTAATGAATTGGAGAAGAAGATAATAGATAGCCCGCATTTTCAAAGGTTGAGAAGGATAAAGCAGATGGCGGTCGCTTACTTAGTTTATCCGGGCGCCAATCACACCAGGTTTGAACATTGCTTGGGAACCTGCTATTTAGCCGGAGAGATGGCAAAGGCGCTTGGACTGGATAGCGAAGAGGTGGAGAAAGCGCGGCTTTATGGGCTTGTCCATGATATAGGGCATACCCCTTTTTCACATGATGGAGAAGAGGTTGTAAAAGAGATAATAGGGGACCATGAAGAAATAGGGAGAAGATTGATAGAAAATAGCGAATTAAAAGATATAATAGAAGAGAGATTTCAGCTCAAAGAGATTTTAGAATTTAAATTTAAGAGCATAGTGGAAAGCGATGTGGGGGCAGATAGAATAGATTATCTTTTAAGAGATTCAAAAAATACAGGGGTTGCTTACGGAGTAATAGATAGCGATAGGATAATAAGAAAAACAGTAATAGAAAAAGGCGAATTGATGATTGAGGAGAAGGCGTTGGAAGCGGCAGAATATTTGCTAATAGCAAGGTTTATGATGTTTTCAGCGGTTTATCTCCACAAAACAGTGAGGATAGCGACAGGAATGCTTCAAAAAGCGATAAGAGAGGCGTTGGAAGAAGGGTTAGATGCAGGGGAATTTGCAAAGATGGGAGATGAGGAGGCGCTTCTTGAAATGAAGAAGTATGAAAAAAGCAGAGAATTGGTGGAGCGGCTTATGGATAGGCGGTTATATAAGGAGTATTGGAGAGGGAAGGAAGAAGCGGTGGAAAGGGTTTTGAAGAATATAAAAGGCGATTATATAATTCATGGGCCCACCAAAATGTATAAATTTATAAGTATAAAAGTAAAAACGCGCGAAGGTGTGAAAAGAATTTATGAGATTTCGCCTTTATTAAAATCTATAAAAGAGGCGTCAGAAGAAAAAAGCAACCTTCTGGTTGCGGTAAGGGAGGATTGAATGATAACTATAAAGCATGAAGGATGTATTTTATGCGTAGGATGCTCTGCAGTGTGCCCGGTGAATGCCATTGAATTAAAAGGCACAAGAATGGAGCATTATGCGGAAAAGTGTATAGATTGTGCGCTCTGTGTTAAGGCCTGCCCAGCCAATGTGATAAAGATGGTGAAAAAAGATGGAGTGTGATGTGGTAGTAATAGGGTGTGGCCCTGCGGGCTCATCCTTTGCGCGCATAGCAGCGCAGCAGGGATTAGAGGTTGTGGTGGTGGATAAGAGGAAGGAGATAGGAGTGCCTGTAAGGTGCGGGGAGGCGCTGGGCGTGTCTGAACCTGCAAAAGAAGGACTAAGCATTCCCAAATATGCGATCTCTTTAGAAGTGGAGGGCGCAAAGCTCATATCACCATCAGGCCATGCGGTCTATTGGAAAGGAGAGGAGACGCGCGGCTATGTGTTGGAGAGAAAGTTTTTTGATAAATGGTTGGGAGAGTTGGCCGCACAAAAAGGCGCCAAAATTATGGCTTATACTCACGCAGTGGATATAATAAAAGAAGGGGGAAAGGTGGTGGGGGTAAAAGCGAGCCATGGAGGGAGGGAGCCCTTTGAAATAAGGGCAAAGGTGATTGTATCTGCTGAAGGGATGGAAGCGCTTATAGCGCGCAAAATGGGGTTTAAAAGCTACCATCCCTTGCATGAAGTGGATACATGCTATGAATATGAGATGGCGCCTTATGAGCATGAAAATGTTATAGAACTCTACTTTGGAAACAAAATAGCGCCGCGCGGATATGTGTGGATATTTCCTAAAGCAAATAAAAAAGCAAATGTAGGAATAGGGATAGGGGGGAATGTGATTAATGCGAAAAAATGGGGAGGGACAGAGGGCGCAGACCCTAAAAAGCTTTTAGATGAATTTATAGAAAAAAATGAACAACTTAGAGAGGCAAGCACCTTTTTAGATTTTGGAGGGGTTATATCGGTGGGTGAACCGCTTAAAGAGTTGGTGCGGGACAACTGCATGGTTATAGGGACCGCGGCAAAGCAGGTAGACCCTATTCATGGAGGAGGGATAGCGCTTGCTATGGAGGCGGGCGTTATGGCTGCTAACTATGCAGAAGAAGCGGTGAAAAAAGGGCCGAGCGCTCTTAAAAAATATGAAAAAGAGTGGTGGGAGAGAAAGGGACAACAACTTAAAAGAAGGCATCTTTTGAGGAAAGTGATGGAGAGGTTGGGAGATGATGATTTAGATTACATATTTCAACAACTAAACCATGAGGCGCTGCTTAATATTATGAACAACAATTTTGCGCCTGTTGCTATGAAAGTAATAGCAGGAAGGCCTTCTTTGCTTAAAGTGTTAGGAGCGCTTATGGGTTGAGGGAAACTTCACGCGTTGGCGGCTTTCTAACATCTATGAAAACCAAACCAGGCGTTAGTTGGCGGGAAAGGGTGCGGGGAAGGTTTGCTTCTGGATATTGCCTCATCAACCTTGCTCTAAGGGTTCGCCATTTAGAGGCGTTTTCCACATAAGATACCTCCAAAGGAACCGCGTTCCTGCCTCTATTAAGCTGTTCAAACACCCTGCCCACATTTTCCAAATATTCTCGCATCTGGCCTCCAGGGTCTGGAATACCGGAATAGGCGGTGTTAGGGTCTGCAACCTGCATAAGAATATCCCTAATAGCCCTAACATTTTCTTCATCACCTACCGCTTCCCTAAACCTCCTACTCCTTACAATCCTTTCTATCCTTTCCACCATTTCGCGTTGGGAAAGCTGCACCACCCCTCTTTGCCTCCTTTGAGGTCTTCTTGCAAGCGCAGGTCCTGCCATACATTCACCGCTTAAAAAAGCAAAAATCTCCTTTTTATAATTTTCCTAACAAGTTATTTTATGTGGTATAATGGGGAAAAAGATGATGAGAGCGGTGATGGCTTCTTTTGCGTTTATTGCTTCTTTTAAAGCGCCGAAAAAATTCAGGCATGAGCGGGCTGGCAAAATCTGCGTTCTTGAAGAAAATATATTAACGGTGGCTAATAGCGAAGAAGGGCTTAAAAGAGCGAGGAAAGTAAAAATAGGCAAAAAATATTGGGGCTCTGACCCTGAATATAAAAAGGGCGAAGGGTTTGCCAAAATAAGATTAGATGCGTTTAGGATAGATGTAGGCGAAGTTGTAAAAATAGTGTGCGGAAGGCAGTATATGATAGCGCTAACCACAAAAGGGCTGGTAATAAGCATGAGCGCAGAGGATTATTTAAAAGAAAGAACCTTCTTTTTCCATAAAATGGTAAGTTTTGATAACGCGCTCCTTAACTCTACTTTCTTCTACTGGCCAGAGGAAGTGAGTAAAGAGGAGTTGCGCCAAGCAGAGGTGCAGACCTACCGCTTAGACATATTGATAAACATGCCCACCAGATTTTGGCGCCTTAACTTGAGAGATAACGAAGGTTGGGAAGGGACCGATTTGGAAGACTAAGAGGGAGGTTTAGGGCCTATTTCCATATCTCTTTCTTCAAATGGGAACTGCGGCGGTCCTCTCCCTATATCAGTTCTTCTTATACAGCCAACATCAAGACCCTCCTCATTAGCCGCCCAGGGAAAATTAAGTAAGTTTAAGCGCACCATCCAAGAATCTGTGAAGACCTCATATTCACCTCCTAATAGAACAGTACATTCGCCTGCAATAGATATACCCACTCTTAGATAGTTTTCTATCTCTAAAGGAGAAGAGGGAGACAAATCAGGACGATGATAAGAGACAGTTAAAAGAAACGGTGGTAAGATATAATAAGACGCCTTTACAAATAAGGAGAGATTAGAAGAAAATAAAGAATCGTCTTTATCCAAGATCCTAAATTCTCTATAGCCAAGCGAAGCATAGAGGCGGAAAAGGCGTCTAGCCCCTCCCAAATAGCCAGTGAGCTCCAATGCGCCATAACCGCCCCATAAAGAGGCATCAGTACTAATAAAACCATTAGCATAGAAACCAAAAGAAATAGGATAGTCTAACCCAAACCTTATGAGGCGGAAGGTGAAGATAGGCCAATTCTTTCTTTTCTTATCAACATCATAGCCCAACCCTACAAAACTAGCGCCAAAACTTACAGGAAGGGGCCAAAGATAATCTTGATAAATATCAATAATAGGAAAATGCATAATACCCATATTACTTCTCAAAAAGAAACGAGGCCCTAAAAAACGAAATCTATAAGGAGTGGAATAAAGATCTAAATCAGAATTATTCAATCTTTTTCTATGAATCCACCTTAAACGCCCCCTACTTGGAGAGGGCGAATTGGCAGATCCTGTTCTAAAATGCGGAAGGGCCACTTCCCAAGTAGTTAAAGAAGGATCTGCATCAGGATGTTCTCTCAAGTATAAAAAAGTAGAAATAGCCTCAAAATCAGCGCGCATCTCTTCAGAGCCAGCAGAGAGATACTGATCGGTATACTCTGCCACTCGTCTAGCCCCCGCTCCCAACAACTCATAACCTACTATTATACGCCCACCAGAAGATGAAGTCCCACAAGAGGATAGCGCAAGCGCTGCGAGCAAGGGGGCAAATTTGCGCGTTGCTTTGTCCCAAATGCGTTTCACTAGACGGCCGCGCTCAAGTGCTTTTTTGCGGAGGCGCATATAGACACCTTTTCCGCAAATATTTTAATGCTATTCTTCATCCCCGCTCCTCTCTTGCTCATCGTCGCTTTCCAACAGCCGCCTATCTCTTTCTTCCTGCTCCTGAATATATTCGCACAGAAGAGGGTCAAGTTCGCAGGCAGGGCTGCCTCCTGGCCCTGTTATCTCGCCTTCCTCTTCCTCCTCAGGTTGAGAAGGAGCGCTCTCCTCCCTGCTCTCAGAGGGAGTTTCCTCTTCCTCTTCTATACGACGAGGAACATGCTTGTAGGTAAAGCAGCCAGAGGTATCAGCGTTAAAGTCAACGGCAAGAGGATAGTTAAGAAGGTCTATAGATAAGAATAAAGTTTTGTTAAGAGGGTCATAAGCCGCCCTAAAAACAGTTTGACAGCCGCCTGTAAGCGCAACGCCAATGCGGAAATAATCAGAGACCTCAAGCGAAGAACTGGAAGAAAGGGCTGGGCGGTGATAGGAAGCGAAGAGAAGCAAGAATATTTCAGGGATGTAATAGCTGAAACTCGCATAAAAGGAAAAGGTGGAGGGGAGTTCCGCGTTCTCAAAACGCATATTCCTATACCCTAAAGAGGTATAAAGGCGGAAGAGGCGGTTAGGGCCGCCTAACTGCCCGGTCATTTCAAACCCGCCATAACCGCCCCACCAAGAGAGGTCTTTGCTTAAAAAAGCGTTGGCATAAAAGCCCAGCGAAAAGGGGCGGTCTAAACCAAACCTTATGAGGCGGAAGGTGAAAAGGTTCTTGGTTTTCTGTTCATCATCTTCTTTAAACTGTAGATAAAGATAACTAGCACCTAAACTTACAGGAACAGGGGTGGAAACATCCTGGTAAATATCAATAATAGGCACATTTATAATGCTGACATTTGCCGCCGGCCATCCCATTAAACTTAAGCCGCCCATCCTCCCCCTTAAAGGACCTGCAATAACCCTTCCGCTTAAAGTTTCTGGCTCCCATTCCGCGCCCTCCATGGGCCCAAATCTAAAGTAAGGAACCGCTCCTAAATTAAGTTCTCCTAAGAATCTGCGCTCTCCATCCTCCTCAATCTGTTTCTCTGTGGCAAGCGCATTAAGGTCAGCATGGATCTCTTCAGAGCCGCCCGCAGTGTTAAGGTCAAAATATTCAGCAACGCGTATGTTTCCCCTTCCATACTCTTCTTTACGCACTTTGGTGAACATGCAGGAAGTGAGGGTGAGCGCTGCGAGCAAGGGAGCGCACCTTTGCTTAACCCTATCCCACCAGCGCTTTCCTTTCCTCTTTTCCGCCTCTCCAACTACACCCTTCCTTTTAAACAAAGCGCGCATAAAAAATAAGTGTGGTGAAAAATTTTTAAAAGTGGTTTAAACCCAATCCCAGCGAAAACATTTAAATGGAGAAAAATAAGGTTTAAATGATGGGAAAGATTCTGGTGCTTTGCATTGACAGAGATAATGACTTGTACGAGAAGGCAAAGGTGCGGGGACCAGTGATAGGAAGGGAGCAAAATATAAAAGCGGCGCTTGCGCTCTCGTTAGCAGACCCGGAAGATGCAGACGCAAACGCAATTTATTATGCGGTAAAAATGCACGATAAGTTGAAAAAAGAGGGCAAAGAGGTTGTGGTAGCAACGCTCACAGGAGATAAAAGATTAGGGTATAAAGCGGACAGAATTATAAGCGAGCAGTTGGACGCACTTTTGAACTCAGAGGAGATAGAAAGTTGCATACTGGTAACCGATGGGGTGGCAGATGAAGAGGTCTACCCTATCATAAAGTCACGAATAAAAATAGATTCTACAAAGGTGGTGATAGTAAAACAGGCAAAGGAGTTGGAAAAAACCTATTTTGTGCTGTTGGAAAAACTTAAAGATCCCTATTTTGCAAGAATACTTATAGGGGTGCCAGCAATCCTTATTTTGCTGCTCTCATTGGCTAGTTACTTTGGGTTAGGATTAGAAATAATAGGAATAATAATAGGCCTCTATCTTTTAATGAGATTGTTCGCAGTAGATGAAAGAATAGAAGAGATTATAGAAGAATTCAGATTCTCCTTTGCAAAATCTAGTTGGATAACTTATGTGGGCGCAACCGCCATTATAGCTTTGGGGGTGTTGATAGCATTTCAAACTTATGAGCAGAGCGCGCTTCTGGATATTGAGAAAAAAATAGCGCTAACAATTGGCTCTGTTATATGGCTTCTCTTTACCGCAGTGTTTATAATTTTGATAGGGAAAAGCATAGATGCGATAAAGGAGAGGAAAAAATACAAAATATCAAAATATTTCCTTTACGGAAGCGCTGCCTTCCTCACCGCCGCAGTGGTTTGGACAGGAAGTCAGTGGGTCGCCAACATTTACGAGCCATATATAGATTTTGGTATGTTTCTCCTTTCGCTATTAATAGCAAGCGCTGCCGGCTATTTCTCCCATTCTGCAGCCCAATGGATAAAGAAAAAGGCGCTTAGTGAAATGGGGATTGAAGGAAAAGAGGTTATTAATGAGGAGGGAGAGTACATAGGCAAGGTGGAAAGCATAGAAGAGGACTTTGTAAAGATAAAGGGCAAGTTTGGAAAGAGGATTAAATTAGAATGGGAAAAGGTGGAGCAGGTAGAAGGGGAAAAACTCATAGTAGAGGCAAAGGCGTATTAGATGCAAATGGTGCTAAAGTTTGAATTTGCGTAGCAATGCCTTTTTTTCTTTGCAGTCCTTTAATGCGTGCTTTAGCACTTCTTTTATATTTTCCACAAACACCACTTCAATATCTCTCTCCAGCACATCATCCTTATTGGACTTAGGCACCAAAACCTTCTTTATCCCCGCCTCTTTAGCCGCTCTAATTTTAGCGCTCACCCCGCCAACAGGCAGCACCCTTCCGCGCACATCTAAAGAGCCAGTCATAGCAACATCCTGCCTCACAGGGATGTTAGAAAGCGCCGAGATTACTGCCACTGCAATAGAAATGGAAGCGCTGTCCCCTTCTACGCCCTCATAAGTTTGAAGGAATTGTATATGTATATCCTTCTGCGATATCTCGCTTCCCACATACTTCTTAAAAATCGCGGAAACATTAGAGACCGCTTCCTTTGCAATGGTGCCTAATTTGCCTGTGGCAATAACATGACCCTCGCTTTTGGAAGCGCTTGGGGTGGCCTCTGCAACAATGGGAAGCACAATGCCTGTGTGCCCATCTCCAAACACCGCCAACCCATTAACGCGCCCTATTTCATAGCCCTTAGTGGTAAAGGAAAGATACTCCTTTTTCCGCTCAATCATCTTGCTTGCCAACTGGCTCTCCACCGGCTTGGCAAGAGATTTAGCGCTTAAGACATCCTCTCTAAGCACAAACTCATGGCCCCGCTCCCTTGCAATATCTCCTGCAACGCGCACCAACCCGCCCAACTCTCTTAAATTAAGGGTGAGTTTTTTCTTCCTTCCTGCCATTCTCCGCGCTTCTTTAATGACCTCCTCAACCGCCTCGCGCGTAAAATGAGGGATTTTGCCATCCTTAACAACTTCCTGCGCCACAAACCGCACCAATTTATCCTCATTTTCAGGAGTATCATCCATTGCCTCATCAACATAAACCTCATAACCATTGCCTCTTATACGAGAGCGCAAAGCAGGATGAATAGAAGCCAAGTCAGGCAAATTGCCCGCTGCCACTAAAACAAAATCAGAAGGCACCGGTTCTGTCTTTACCAGCGCGCCAGAACTCATTTCGCTTTGGCCGGTAATGGAATATTTTCTTTCCTGCATAGCGGTAAGCAATTCCTGCTGCCAATTAAACTTAAGGGAAGCAATCTCATCAATAAACAGCACCCCTTTATTTGCTAAATGGATGGCTCCTGCTTCCACCCGCAAATGGGCAGGGGTGCCCAACCCTCCGCTTTGCAAAGGGTCATGCTTTACATCGCCCAAAAGAGAACCTGCCTTTGCACCGGTTGCATCCACAAAAGGGGCAGAGGCGCGGCCGCTGTTATCTACAATAAGTTTGGGAGAAAAATCCTCAAAAGGCGCCATCCTTCTCCCCAAACCATGCGCTGCAGAAGAGAGCAAGAACAAAAAGCCCAAAATGCCCAAAATTGCGATAAACATCCATTTAGCGCCTTCTTCTAAAGGAGAGAAAACCACCGCAAGAAGGAGCAATGCTAAAAAAATGAGGAGGGAGGTGGGGGAAGTAGAGGGCTCTTCCCTTTTCACCTTATAAGAAGCAATGCGGCGGCCCAACCCCACAGCAATCCGCTTAGGCAACTGCTCCTTAGGAGTGTTTTTAATAATCTCTAATTCCTTTTTTGAGTAATATTTTTGAAAGCCGCCTTTAACAATCTCCTCATAAGAAGGATAGGTTTTAACCACTCTTATGCGCGGTTGGTTCTCGTTTTGTCTGTTAGGGTAAACCAACACATCTTCCAAATCCACCCCTTGCATAAGCTCTGCCATCGCCTGTGCCATCATGCTTTTTCCTGTTCCAGGCGGCCCTATAAGA